>JALHTV010000028.1 GCA_022866005.1 Phycisphaerae bacterium | reverse complement strand
GGTGGAGCACTTCTTGGACCAGGTGCTGGGGCGGATCGACTTCGACTATGCCAGCGGCTGGGAGGACATCTGCTTCAAGAACGGGCCGATCGTGTCGGTGGACTTCTTCAAGAGCGTGGTCGTGCCGCGGTACAAGCGGATTTCCAATCGCCTCCGCGCGCACGGCATCGACCTGTGGTACACCGACTGCGACGGGGACGTGCGGCTTCTGCTGCCGCACCTGCTGGAAGGGGGGATCAACTGCCTGTTCCCCTTCGAGGTCAACGGGGCGGGCCATCCGGGCGAGCTGCTGAACCGCTACGCACCCGACTTGCGAATCATGGGCGGCGTGGACAAGCTCCAGCTCAAGGCCGGCCCCGCGGCCATCAAGGCCTACCTGGAAACACTCGCCCCGCTGGTCGAGCGCGGCGGATACATCCCCTTCTGCGACCACCGCTGCCCCCCCGACGTCAAGCAGGAAGACTACCTCTACTACCTCGACCTCAAGGAGCAGATGTTCGGAATGAAGTAAGCGTGGACGATCTCGTGTGCAGGCAGGATGCACACTCTACTGTTGCTGGGTCGCTGGCTCTGTTTCGGCCTTGGCGCCAGGTTGTGTATTGGATTCTGTCGGTTGGGTGCATGCGCGCCAGGCCTCGATGATCTGCGCCGCGGGCTGAGTCGTCGGCAACGGTTCGGGGCCAGTGAACTTGAATTGCTCCAGCTCGTGGACGAAGTTTGCCGGCTTGAGGGTCGCCAGGAAGCGGTCCCACTGGCCGGCATGTTCCTTCCGGAGAGACTCATGCCAGAGGCAGTACATAACAAGGTCCTGGCCTTCCACGAACACGGTGCCGAAGTGCTTCTTCTGAAAGCGATCGTCCGGCACGGCCCACATGGCATAGAAGTAAGTCGGGAAATGCCTGGGGTGCTCTTCGTCTTTCATGCTGCCGGACCATAAGATCTTGCCGTTTGGCTCGTCCCACGTGCCATTATTGGCCACGGGCTTGACGGGCAGCGACAATGACGCTTGAACGCCGTTGGGAGGCGACCCAAACATATCTATGCCCGCGCACACCACGAACCCCTTGAGTTGTTCGTGGATATACGCATCGGGGTCGGGTTCAGACGGTTGAGTCGGTTGGGTCTCTTGCGCCTGGGTGGCCGCCTCCTGTTGGATCTTCTGGCAGTACGCCTGGAACTGCTCCGTAGAGCGGATGTATCTGTGCAGAGATTGCTCTAAGCTTTCGGGGCTTGCTAGGAAACTCAACGATTCGGGGATAGGCTCGCCCTCGGGAACGCCCATCTTCGTGGCGACCAGCCTCTGCAGCCGTCCAAAGAGGGCCCTAGCTCCGACTTCCTGAGAAGACGGATCACTCAACTCCTGTAACTCTGCGAGAATAGATGGCAGTTCCTCGACGTCAAAGTAACCCCTCTCGGCGAGATACTGAATCATCCTTGCCGTCCTCTCATCGATTGGCATATCCCAGAGGTTGCCGGCCCAGAAGGTCAACTCCAGGTTGTTCAGATCACGGCGGAACTGGAGGTCGATGAATTCGCGAAGCTGGGGGAACCGCGTGTCTTGTCCAAGCTCCGAGTCGAACCAGCCGATCAGGATATCGGCCGCATGGTCGGCAGCAGCCTGGAACTGGTCTACCGAAGCGAACAGGTCATCACTCCCGTGAAAACGTTCGCTGTAGACGCTGGCACAGCCCAGGGTGGTTTCGATGTAGAGGTGATATCCGGTTCCCCCGATATCGGAGGGCATCGAGGTGGTGAAAGTGCCCGCAAATCTCTGCCGGGCCTCAGAAGGACCGGACAGGCAATTGGGGTATAGGCCCTTGAGCTTCGCCAGTTGATCACTGGAAAGCTGTGTCTCACTGCCGTCACTCTCCTCACACCATCCCGTGATCCTCCGCTCGATCCCGCCGTCACCGGTGGGCCTCATCTCGAGTCGGTACTCGTCATGTGGACAGCCCAGGGCCAGAAATGACAAGACTCCAATCGCAAGAAGTCCAACGCGTCTCATGGGTAGCCCCTCAAAGGTCGTTGTGCCTCATTTACTGCCCGGTGCCACGGGTGCGGACAGCGCAGCCATGGCACCCGTCTATTTCCTCTTCCACGGGGTGCAGGGCTGGTAGGTCATGAATTCGGCGATGAGCCTTTCCTCGTACGCTCCGCGGCGAGGAAGGGGGTGGACTCGTACGGGTGGACGAACAGCCGGTACTCCTGGTCGCTCAGCGCCCGGCCGGTCCACTGCTCGACCTGGCCCCGAGTCTGCGGCAGGTGCTTCATCGTGGCACACGGGTAGTCGGGGCACTGGCCGCAGTGAGCCAAGCCGCGCCCCAGAACACAGGGGCGCACCTTGCAGCGGACATCGACGCGTCTGGCTTCAGGCCGCATGTCGCGGCAGCCGTCGCAATAGACGTCGTCCGGGCCGACGCCCTTGATGTCGTAAAGGGTCCTCCATCCCTCGGCGATCCGACGCTGATGCTCCGGACCGGTAACATTCTCCCGGTAAGCAGGGCACAGATCGCACCGGAACCCGCAGCAACTGCGAAGCTCACTCACTGGCCTATCCTTTTCCGGCTGACTCCGTGCTCTGTCCGCTGGACCGCATCGGAGGCCAGCCAACGCATATCCTAATCTATCGGGACGTGGGAGATCAGCCCTTCTTCCACGGCGGGACCGAGGGCAGGTAGGACGTGAACTCGGCGATGAGCTTTTCCTCGTAGCCGCCGCGGAACGTACCCGCAAGGAACCGGTCGATGCCTTCCTCAACCAAGCGTTTCCAGCTATCGCTCTCGTTGCCGGGGTTGACGGGGAAGAACACGGCCCCGTTGGCCCTGGCGGCCTGCATGTCGCCCGGGGCGTCACCGACCATCAGGATGTGGTCGCCGTCGTACTTGCCCGCCGCAGCGTACTGGAGGTGTTCCTTCTTGCTGCCCATCTCCTGGCCGGCGATGAGGGCGGTGTACCTGGCGATGTCGTGCTCTTGCCACTCGCGCTTGAGGGCCTCGCCGGGGGTCGCCGAGACGCACATGATGTCGGCCAGGGGGGCGAGCTTCTCCAGGCTTTCGCGCACGTGGGGGAAGGGGGGCACGTTGCGGACGATCTTCGCGACGTCGGCGTTGACGGCCTTGGACCACACCAGCGCGCGGGTGAGGATCGCGTCGCCGGTCTTCTTGACCTCGGCCTCCAGCGCCGGGTTGCCCAGGGCGCTCTCGCGCTGGATCCAGTCGCGCAGCGAGGTCATGTCCATGGGCCGATAGCCGCGTTCGACGGCCTCGGGGCGCTCGGCCAGCAGGTCGACGGTCATCACCAGCGCGGGAAAGCGGTTGATGCCGCGCCACTGGCTGTAGAGGTTGACGAACTCCGCCGCCTCGCGGGCCATCTTGCTGACGGCCTGGAGCTCCCAGTGGTTGATGATGTTAGGGATGAAGCACTCCTTGTGCTTGATCTCCATCGTGTCGAACGCGCAGCCGTCGGAATCGATCCCAACGAAGAAATCCTTGGTCTTCTTGAGCTTCTTCATCGCGTCAAAATGCGTGGCCATTTCTCTGCACCCTACCAATTGCCAATTGCCGAATGCCGATTGCCGATTGCTCGCACCTCAGTCTGTCCTGCTCCTAGACTTGGCTGTCTTGCGCGAGGCCGTGACAATCGCCAGGATTTCGTTGCCCTCAGTCAGCAGGTTCGCAACCCTCGGGCGGGCAGCCAGGCCAGCGTCGACGGCCAGCTCGATCCAGAAGACTGTCTCGTCTGCTTCTTCCTCAACCAAGCCGAGCCTGGCCAGGAACTCGGCGTGGGATCGGGCCCGGCAGGCCGAGCGATAGTTGGCCGCCACACTTGTCCCACAGCGGACCAATTGCCGCGCGAACACGTCGCCCGTGCGATTCTTCGGTAGTGACGAGGCCAGCTTCACCACCCGCAGGGCCAACTCCCGCGTTCTTCTCTGCATCTCTTTCGGCGTCACCTGCTCGTCCTCTCGGCGGGTGCTTCAATTGGCAATCGGCAATCGGAAATCGTCAATGTTGTCACACTCCGGAGAACGCACTGAACCCGCCATCGACGGGCAGGACCACGCCGGTGACGAAGCGGCTGGCGTCGCTCGCGAGGAACAGCAGCGCGCCGATGAGGTCCCCCGGCTCACCGAAGCGCGCCTGCGGCGTGTGGGCGATGATCGTCTGCCCGCGGGCGGTGAGCTTGCCGGAGGTCTGGTCGGTCAGCAGGAAGCGGTTCTGCTCGGTCAGGAAGAAGCCCGGGGCGATGGCGTTCACGCGGATGTGGGGGGAGTGCCGCGTGGCCATGTAGACCGCCAGCCACTGCGTGAAGTTGCTCACCGCGGCCTTGGCGCCGCTGTAGGCGGCGATGTTCGTCAGCGGGCGCAGGGCGTTCATCGACGAGATGTGGATGATGTTCCCCTCGCCGCGCTCGGCCATGTGCCGCCCGAAGACCTGGCTGGGCAGCACCGTGCCCATGAAGTTCAGGTCCAGCACCCAGCGGAACGCCTCGGCCGGCAGGTCGAAGAAGGTCGTCGGCGGCACGCAGGAAGCCTCCTTCTTGTTGCCGCCGGCGCCGTTGACCAGCACGTCCACGCGCCCCAGCTTCTTGACCGTCTCGTCGAAGGCGGCCTGGACCTCCTGGGGCTTCAGGACGTTCACCTTGACCGCCACGGCTGAGCCGCCGGCGTCGGTGATCTGCTTGCAGACCGCCATCGCGCCGTCGACGTTGAAGTCCAGCACGGCCACCTTGGCACCCGCGGCGGCCAGCGCCTTGGCCATCTCGCCGCACAGAATCCCCGCCCCGCCGGTAATCGCGACGCACTTGCCGGCCACGTCGAAGAGGTTTTGGGTCATAAGAGTTCTCCCTGCTGGGGATCAACGGTTCTTAGCGTAGGGGACGAACGGCGCCACGTGCCGGCCGATGTGCTTGGCCAGCACCTCGTAGTGCACTTCTTCCTGGGCCTCCAAGGCCGCGTAGAATCGCTTGCGGAACTTCTCACCACCCTCGGCCGTCAGGACCGAGCCGAATGTCACGTGCAGCATCTGCCGCGTGTCGAATTGGTCCAGCGACGCCGGCAACTGCTCGTCGCGGAGCTTGCTGACCGGCGGGACCTTGGCCATGTCGGCGGAGACGTGGTAGCTGGCCTTGTCCGTCTCGTAGCGGGCGCGGGCGAAGTCGTAGATCTCCCGGAACAGGCCCGCGTCGATGCGGCTGATGGCCCGGACGGCCTCCAGGTAGCTGGTGCCCGCGGTCTTGAGGTGCGCCAGCCCGTCGGTGAGCTCGGCGACCAGCGGGTAGATGCTGAACTTGTCACTGCCGGAGTGGATGGAGATCTTGTACGGGCCCAGCGTCTGCATGACGGCCACGTGCTGGGCGAAGCTGGTGCGGAAGACGTCCAGGTCGCCGATATAATCCACGCCCTTCTCGAACCGGCCCACAAGCCGCGGGGCCATGGACACCCACGTCACGCCCAGGCGCTTGAGCTCCGCCGCGAAGAAGTAGTGCTCCGCGGGCGTGGTGACGCTCTCGGTCTCGTCCACCGACGCCTCCAGCTCGAACGGCCGCTTGCACAGCGCCGCCAGCCGCCGGTGCATCTTGGCCACGTGCGCGATGGCCGAGCCGTACTTGACCGCCGCCCGCAGGAAGGCCTGCTCGTCAAAGCCGAGGCACGTGCCATCGGCCAACTTGAACTTCCGGCCGGTGTAGGCCCTGGTCATCGCCGCCGGCGAGCTATCCAGGGTCTTCCAGTCCAGTGCCGCATAGTGCTGGGCCAGCTCGGCTGGGCTCATCGCGTCGGCCTGGTTGACCACGTGCGGGCCGGGGTCGATGGTGAACATCGTGAACCCCACCGCCGCCACACCGTCCAGGTCCTGGAGCCTCTGGACGTGGTCGCCGTCGCTGCCGAAGCCTTCGCGGTAACCTTCCTGGAGCACGCCGAAGGTCGCGCAGTCCATCACCTGCTCGGGCGTGCGCTGGGTGCGGGTCATCTCGCGGATGGACTGCTGGGCGAAGAACGGTTTCAGGCCGGCTCCAGCGGCGCGGATCGCGCGGATGTGGCCAGGGGTGGCCAGGCCCAGGCGGTCGCCCAGGCCCACGCTGGTCGCCAGGCCCATGCAGCGCGGGGCCGTCCAGGGCAGGGCCTGGCGGATGGCGTCCGCGTTGGCGTGGTCGGTCGGGCCGACCCGGACATCCTTGCCGTCCAGAGAGCTGGCCTTTTCGCCTTTGATGGTGCCCTTGCCCACACAGCCGACGAGCTTTTCACCCTTGCGCCCGCGGCGGGCGAGGAAGTATATCACCGGTCCGGCCTCAGACAGGCTGGCGGGGTAGACTTCCAGGTTCAGCAGCTTGTTCAGTTCGTTGACGTGGACCAACATGCCATCCCTTCCGCCTAGTGCCGGGGGGTTAGACGGTATACGTGCTGGCCGTGATCGCGCCGCCGGTGCCGGTCCAGTTGGTGTGGAAGAATTGACCCCGCGGCTTGTCCACGCGCTCGTAGGTATGCGCGCCGAAGTAGTCGCGCTGGGCCTGGAGGAGGTTGGCGGGCAGGCGCTCGCGGCGGTAGCCGTCGTAGAACGCCAGCGCCGAGCTGAACGCCGGCACGGGGATGCCCATCTTGACGGCCTTGGTGACCGTCCGCCTCCAGGCCGACTGGGCCTTGCCGACGGCCCGCTTGAAATAGGGGTCCAGCAGCAGGTTCACCAGGCCCGCCCTGCGGTCGAAGGCCTCTTTGATCTTGCCGAGGAACTGGCTGCGGATGATGCACCCGCCGCGCCAGATCATGGCCACGCCGCCGTAGTTGAGGTTCCAGCCGTACTCCTCCGCCGCGGCCCGCATGAGCTGATAGCCCTGGGCGTAGGAGCAGATCTTGCTGGCGTACAGGGCCTGGCGGATGTCCTCGACGAATGTGGCGCGGTCGCCGCGGAAGGTGGCCTTGGGTCCGCGGAGGAGCTTGGAGGCGACCACGCGTTCCTCCTTGATGGCCGACAGGCACCGCGCGAAGACCGCCTCGGCGATCAGCGTCAGCGGCATGCCGGCGTCCAGGGCGGTCATGACCGCCCACTTGCCCGTGCCTTTCTGCCCCGCGGTGTCCAGGATCACGTCCACCATGGGCTGGCCGGTTTCGTCGTCCGTCTTGGCTAGGATGTCGCGGGTGATCTCGATGAGGTAGCTGTTCAGCTCGCCCTTGTGCCATTCGGCGAGGACCTCGTGCATCTCCGCCGCCGTCAGCCCAGCAGCCTGCATCATCGAATAGGCCTCGCAGATGAGCTGCATGTCACCGTACTCGATGCCGTTGTGGACCATCTTGACGAAGTGGCCGGCGCCGTTCTCGCCCACCCAGTCGCAGCAGGGCACCCCGTCGACCTTGGCGGCGACCGCCTGGAAGACGCGCTGGATGTGCGGCCAGGCCGCCGGGGAGCCGCCGGGCATCAGGCTGGGGCCGTGGCGGGCGCCCTCCTCCCCGCCCGAGACGCCCGTGCCGATGTACAGCTTGCCCTTGCTCTCGACGTACTTGGTGCGGCGGATGGAGTCCTGGAAGTTGCTGTTGCCGCCGTCGATGATGACGTCCCCGTCCTCTAAGACCGGCAGCAGCTTCTCGATGAAGTCGTCCACGGCCTCGCCGGCCTTGACCATCAGCATCACCCGCCTGGGCTTCCTGAGCAGGCGGGTGAACTCCTCGATGGAATGCGCCCCTAGGATCGTCTTGCCCTTGGCCTCTCCGGCCAGGAAGTCGTCCACCTTGGAGACCGTGCGGTTGAACACGGCCACCGTAAAGCCGTGGTCGGCCATGTTCAGCACGAGGTTCTGGCCCATCACGGCCAGGCCGATGAGTCCGATATCCGCAGTCGCTTCGGGCATGGCGTACGCTCCTGTTCAAGTGTCAACGGGACCGTGAATCCTAGACATTTCCCCACGGATTTCAAGAGGGCCGGAACAATTGCCGATTGCCGATTCTCAATTGCCGATTGGCAATGCTGTTACTCCCACTCGATTGTGGCCGGGGGCTTGGAGGAGATGTCGTACACCACGCGGTTGACCCCGCGGACCTCGTTGATGATGCGGTTGGAGATGGTGGCCAGCACGTCGTAGGGAATCCGCGACCAGTCCGCGGTCATGAAGTCGGCCGTGTCAGCCGAGCGGATGGCGACGACGTTCTCGTAGGTCCGCGCATCGCCCATCACGCCCACCGAGCGGACCGGCAGCAGCACCGCGAACGTCTGGGCGGTCTTGCGGTACAGGCCGCTCGCCACGATCTCCTCCAGGAGGATGTTGTCGGCCTTGCGGAGGATGTCCAGACGCTCGCGCGTCACCTCGCCCACGCACCGCACCGCCAGGCCGGGACCGGGGAACGGATGCCGCCAGACGATCTGCTCGGGCAGGCCCAGCAGCTCGCCCACGCGGCGGACCTCGTCCTTGAACAGGTCGCGCAGCGGTTCGATAAGCTCAAAGCCCAGCTCCGCCGGCAGCCCGCCGACATTGTGGTGCAGCTTGATGCTCGCGGCCTGGCCCGCTAGAGACTCACCCGACTCGATCACGTCAGGGTACAGCGTGCCCTGGGCCAGCCAGCGGGCGTTGGGAATGGACTTGGCCGCGGTTTTAAAAGCCTCGATGAACTGGCCTCCGATGATGCGGCGCTTCTCTTGCGGGTCGGTCACGCCGGCCAGGGCCGCCAGAAACT
>JALHTV010000027.1 GCA_022866005.1 Phycisphaerae bacterium | reverse complement strand
TGGTGATCATCGCCGAGGACATCGAGGGGGAGGCCCTCGCCACGCTGGTGGTGAACAAGCTCCGCGGCATCTTGCAGGTCTGCGCGGTCAAGGCGCCGGGCTACGGCGACCGCCGCAAGGCGATGCTGGAGGACATCGGCATCCTCACCGGCGGCAAGGTGTTTACCAAGGACCTCGGCATCGACCTGGAGAGCATTTCGCTCGCCGACCTCGGCACGGCCAAGAAGGTCCACGTGGACAACGACAACACGACCCTCCTGGAGGGCGCCGGGCAGAGCAAGGCCATCCAGGCCCGCATCGAGCAGATCCGAGCGGAGATCACCGACACCACCAGTGACTACGACCGCGAGAAGCTCCAGGAGCGCCTGGCCAAGCTGGCCGGCGGGGTCGCGCAGATCAACGTCGGGGCCGCGACCGAAACGGAGATGAAGGAGCGCAAGGCCCGCATCGAGGACGCCCTGCACGCCACGCGCGCCGCGATCGAAGAGGGCGTGCTGCCCGGCGGGGGCGTGGCGCTCGCCCGGGCCGCGAAGGCCCTGAATGCCGTCAAGGCCACCGGCGATGAGGCCACCGGCGTCGCGATCGTCCGCCGCGCGGTCGAAGAGCCGCTGCGACAGATTGTCGCCAACGCGGGCGAACCCCCGGCCGTGGTGCTCAAGCGAGTCCTGGCCAGCCCCAAGGTGGGCTTCGGCTTCAACGTCGAGACGCTCCAGTACGAAGACCTCCTGGCCGCGGGGGTGATCGACCCGGTCAAGGTCACGCGCGCGGCGCTTCAGAACGCCACCTCCGTCGCGACGCTCCTGCTGACCTGCGGGGCGGCCGTCGCGGAAAAGCCCACGGAAGAGGAAGAGGAATCCCACGGCGGCCCCGGCCACGGCGGCATGGGAATGATGTAACTGCGGACCTGTCCTTCGAAGCTCCGAGCCTGCCGAGGAGCGAAGGAGGATTTCGGATTTCGGATTGCGGATTGAACTGCGAGTTTCGCCAAGGAGACACCAGACATGGCTGTGAAACCGTTGGATGATCGCGTGCTGGTCAAGCAGAGCGAGGCGGAGGAGAAGACCTCCGGTGGCATCGTGTTGCCCGACACGGCCAAGGAGAAGCCCCAGCGCGGCAAGGTCGTGGCCGTCGGCCCGGGCAAGCTGCTCGAGAGCGGCAAGCGCAGTGCGATGATCCTCAAGAAGGGCGACCAGGTCTTCTACGGCAAGTACACCGGCACCGAGATCAAGATCGACGGCGACCCGTACGTCATCCTGCACGAGACGGAAGTCCTGGCCGTCGTGACCAAATAAAACCCGTACCCGGTACCCGATAGCCTGTACCCGGGAGCCACAGGGCTCTGAGGTGTCTTGCCGGCTACTGGCACCTGGGTACTGGCTACGAGATTCAGGCAAGGAGCTGATCCATGGCTGCGAAGCAGATGCTGTACGACGCCGACGCCCGCACGGCGATGCTGGACGGCATGGCCAAGCTGGCGGCGGCCGTCAAGGTCACGCTGGGCCCGACGGGGCGCAACGTCCTGCTCCAGAAGTCCTACGGCGGCCCCAAGGTCACCAAGGACGGCGTGACCGTCTCCAAGGAGATCGACCTGCCCAACCCCTTCGAGAACATGGGCGCCAAGATGGCCAACCAGGTCGCCAGCAAGACCTCCGACGTGGCCGGCGACGGCACGACCACCGCGGTGGTCCTGGCCGAGGCGATCGTCCGCGAAGGCCTCAAGAACGTCACCGCCGGCGCCAGCCCCATGGCCATCAAGCGCGGCATCGACCAGGCCGTCGAGGCGGCGGTCGCGAGCATCAAAGAGCAGGCCCGCAAGGTCAAGGGCAGCGATGACCTCCGCAAGGTCGCCACCGTCTCGTCCAACTGGGACACCGACGTGGGCAATCTCATCGCCGAGGCCTTCGAGAAGGTCGGCACCGACGGCGTGATCACCGTGGAGGAAGGCAAGGGCACGGCCAACGAGCTCAAGGTCGTCGAGGGCATGCAGTTCGACAAGGGCTACATCTCGGCCTATTTCCTCACCAACCCCAACACGCTGGAGGCGGTGCTGGAGGACGCCTACATCCTGATCCACGAGAAGAAGCTCTCCAGCCTCCGCGACCTGGTGCCCGTGCTGGAAAAGACCGCCACGGCCGGCAAGCCGCTGCTGATCATCACCGAGGACGTCGAGGGTGAGTCGCTGGCGGCGCTGGTGGTGAACAAGCTGCGCGGGGTGCTGCGGGTGTGCGCGGTGAAGGCCCCGGCCTTCGGTGACCGGCGCAAGGCCATCCTGGGCGACATCGCCACCCTCACCGGCGGGACGTTCCTCAGCGAGGACCTGGGCGTGAAGCTGGAGAGCGTCGAGCTGGATATGCTCGGCCAAGCGAAGCGCATCGTCGTGGACAAGGACACCACCACGATCATCGAAGGCGCCGGCACGCGCAAGGAGATCGACGCCCGTGTCGAGACCCTCCGCGGCCAGATCGACAAGACTACTAGCGACTACGACCGCGAGAAGCTCCAGGAGCGCCTGGCCAAGCTCACCGGCGGCGTGGCCGTCATCCACGCCGGGGCCGCGACCGAAACGGAGATGAAGGAACGCAAGGACCTCATCGAAGACGCCGTCCACGCCACCCGGGCCGCCAGCGAGGAAGGTGTGGTGCCCGGCGGCGGCGTGGTGTTCCTCCACGCCCTCCAGGCCGTCAAAAAGGTCCGCGAGAAGGCCAAGGGCGAGGAGAAGATCGGCGTGGAGATTATCCTGCGGGCGCTCGTGGCCCCGACGCGGCAGATCGTCCAGAACACCGGGGAGGACGGGGACGTGGTCGTGGCCGAGATCCTCGAGAAGGGCGCCAACATCGGCTACGACGCGTCCACGGGCAAGTACGTGGACATGATCGCGGCCGGCATCATCGACCCGGCCAAGGTCTCGCGCACGGCGCTTCAGAACGCCGCGTCGGTCGCCTCGGTGCTGCTGACCACCGACTTGATGGTCACCGAGTACGACGAGAAGAAGAAGGGCGAGCAGCCCATCCCTGGCGCGGTCCGCGAGCCCCCGCTGTGCCGCAGCCACGGGACGGTGCAATCGAGATCGCACACCAGGGGCGCCGGCGGCTTCGGCGCCCCTGACAGCTTCCTGGCCCGCGCGGTAGAGTAGGCACACCGTGCCCCCTAAGCGCGACTATTACGAAATCCTGGGCGTCGGGCGCGACGCGGCGCCCGAGGAGATCCGGCGCGCCTACCGCCGGGGGGCGCTGAAATACCACCCCGACCAGTTCAGGGGCGACAAGGCCGAGGCCGAGCGGCGCTTCAAGGAGCTGGCCGAGTCCTACGAAGTCCTGGGCGACCCGGCCAAGCGCCACACCTACGACCGCTACGGCCACGCGGGCCTGCGCGGCGCGGGGATGCATGACTTCTCGTCGATGGGCTTCGGTGACATTTTCTCGATGTTCCAGGACATCTTCGGCGGGCTGGGGGCCGGGTTCGCAGCCGAGCGCGCCGCCGACCGCGGTTACGACTTGGAGACCGAGGTGGAGCTGACGCTGGAACAGGTCGCTACCGGCAGTGACCAGACGCTGGAATTCGCGCGGATGGACTTCTGCGACACCTGCGGTGGCAGCGGCGCCAAGCCCGGCACGCGCCCGTCCAAGTGCTCCGCCTGCGGCGGATACGGGCAGATGCATCAGCAGATCCAAGGCTTTTTCGGCGTGTCGATCCGCGTGACGGCCTGCCCGCGGTGTCGCGGCAAGGGCGTGCTGGTGACCGACCCGTGCGGCGATTGTCGCGGCAGCGGGCGGCGGAAGAAGAAGCGCGTCCTCAGCGTCCACGTGCCCCCTGGCGTGCACGACGGCCAGGTGGTCCGCATCCGTGAGGAGGGCGAGCCCGCCAGCAGCGGCACCGGCCGAGGCGACCTGCACTGCTATGTGCGCATCCGGCCGCATCCGTTCCTGGTCCGCCAGGGGGACGACCTGATCTGCCGCGTGCCGATCAGCTTCTCGCAGGCCGCCCTGGGCGCGACGGTCCAGGTGCCCACGCTGGTCGGTGCCGAGTCGCTGGAGATTCGCCCCGGCACGCAGCACGGGGATGTGTTCACCATCAAGAATCGCGGCCTGCCGTCGCAGCGCAGCGGACGCACCGGCGACCAGCAGGTCCAGGTCGTGATCGAGGTGCCCAAGAAGCTTATGGCCAAGCAGCGTGAACTGCTGGAGGCCTTCGCCAAGACCGAGGACGCCAACGTTTCACCCCAGCGCAAGAGTTTCCTCAAGACGCTCACCGACTACTTCGCCGCGCGGAAGTAACTCCGCCCGGTGCGTACGGAGAGCAGGCAGATGAGCAGGAAGCACGATCGCAAGAAGGACCAGCCCCCCGGCGCCTCCCCGCCGGCCGAGGGCGCCGCCCCCCCGCAGGCGCCGGAGGCGGCCGAATCGCTGCGCGCGGAGCGCGACGACCTGCTGGCTCGCTTGCAGCGCGTCTCGGCCGACTACCTCAACTATCAGAAGCGCGTCCAGCGCGACATCGCCGACGCCCGCGAGTTCGCCAACGCCGATCTCATCAAGAGCCTGCTGGCGGTGCTGGACGATATGGAGCGGGCTCTGGAGGCGGCCAAGGCCAACCACGGCGCCGACGATCCGCTGCTGGTCGGCATGCAGTTGGTGTACGATAAGGCCGTGGCGACGCTGGGGCAGTATGGGCTATTAGTCATTAAGGCGGCCGGCGAGCCGTTTGACCCTTACAAGCACCGGGCCCTGCACCACGAACCCAGTGACGCCCAGCCCCCCGGAGTGGTCCTGGCCGAGCTGCAAAAGGGCTATGAACTCAAGGGCAGGGTGATCCGTCCGACCTCGGTGGTCGTCTCCGGGCGCGCTGAGGAGCCAGCCGCCGAGCCGGCCGCGGAGGAGGCGCCCAGCGAGCCGCCAGAGGACCAGTAGCCCACACCGCCGCCGAAGCGGCCGGTGGCGAGGCGATCCCAGGAGACAGTGCGTCATGCCGACGTATGAGTACCAATGCCAGGCGTGCGGGAAGCGGTTCGAGCGGTTCCAGCCGATCACGGCGGCGCCGATTCGCCGGTGCCCCGCCTGCGGCCGAAACAAGGTCCGCCGGCTGATCGGGCCGGGGGCGGGGGTCCTCTTCAAGGGCAGCGGCTTCTATCAGACCGACTACCGAAGCGACGCCTACCGCAAGGCCGCCGAGAAGGACAAGCCCGCCGACGCGGCCGCATCGTCCTCAACGGCTGCATCCTCCCCAACCGGCTCCAGCGATGCATCGTCCGAAAGTCCCAAGGGGAAGGACGGCTCCTCGACGCCGCGCAAGGGCAAGAAGAAATAGCCCCCCGCGGCCGGGGGTAGGATTTGACTGGCAACGGTCCGTGGCCAACGTATAATGCCGCTCGGTCGGCCTGGGGAGTTATGGCGTGATGTGTACGCTGTCTCAGGCTGGCTCGCACGCGAATCTCCAGGGGCCCAAAGCCCCCCACGGACTGATGGCGGCAGGGCGCGGCCCGGTCGCGGCAAACGGGCATCCGCAAGAAGGAAAGGACTGAACCATGGCGGACGAGCAGCAGGAGTTGCGGCGGATCAACTGGAACGAGGTCTTTGCCTTCACGCACATCTTCAAGAGCTTTCGCATGGCCATTCAGCCCAGCAAGATGCTGCTGGCGCTGGGGGCGATTGTGGCGGTGTACGTCGGCGGGTGGATTCTGGATGGGGTGTGGGCCATCGGCGACCAGCGGGCGATCCGCAACGAGATTGCCACCTACGCCACCGCCCGTCAGGCTGACTTCGACGCAGCCAAGGAGGCCTGGAAGAAGGACCGCCCCCGCCGAGCGGCCCAGTTGTGCGCCGACGCGACCAACGAGGCCCATTTCCTGGCGGCCTACACGAGCAAGCTGACCCCGGGACGCCTGGCCGACGCCTTCGCCCAGAGGCTGTCCACCGCCAACGCCGACATGACCCGCGAAAAGCCCTTCGAGGTCAAGAGTGCCGAGAGCTTCCGCGCCAACGCTGAGGAGAAGTGGCACAAGGTCGTCAGCCAGGCGGGCGACGAGTTCGATGCGCAGGTGAAGCGTATCGGCAGGCTGCTGTCCGACGCCCACGGCGACGTGGAAGACAAGATCAAGAACAT
>JALHTV010000245.1 GCA_022866005.1 Phycisphaerae bacterium | reverse complement strand
GCGGATGACGAAGGTAAGATAGTTCTCCGGGACGCGACGAAGCGCGTCCCTTCCGGAGCGCCACGCTCCGTCGTGGCCGGCATGGAGCTTCTGCGAAGATGGCTGAGAGCAACGCAAACGAGCTGATGGAGAAGCTGGTGTCGCTGTGCAAGCGGCGGGGGTTCATCTTTCCCTCCTCCGAGATCTACGGTGGCATCAACGGCTTTTGGGACTATGGGCCCCTCGGCGTGGAGCTGAAGCGCCACATCAAGAACGCCTGGTGGGAGGACATGGTCCTCAGGCGCGATGATGTGGTGGGCATCGACAGCTCCATCATTATGAATCCCAAGGTCTGGGAGGCGAGCGGCCACCTGGTGAGCTTCAACGATCCGCTGGTCGATTGTCGGGGCTGCAAGGCGCGTTTTCGCGCGGACAAGGTGTTTACTGTGGTGTGCTTTGTCCAACAGGAAGCACTGTTCTCAACGGGTGTCGAGGCTGACAACGAAGAGCAGGCCATATTGGGTGCTGTCGAAAAGGCGAATAGTAAGACCCGGCGCTTTTTGGTGAAGGCAAGGGATCCAAAACTTCAGCCGAAATGGGAAGTGTTTCGCGCCGACAAGCTCCCCAAAGGCAGCGAGGCCCTCTGCCCGCTGTGCGGCCAGGGCCTCACCGACGCTCGCAAGTTCAACATGATGTTCAAGACCTTCGTGGGGGCGATGGAAGATTCCAGCTCCGCGGCCTACCTGCGCCCCGAGACGGCCCAGGGCATCTTCTGCAACTTCAGGAACGTGCTGGACACGACGCGGCTGAAGATTCCCTTCGGCATTGCCCAGATCGGCAAGAGCTTCCGCAATGAGATCAATCCGCGCAACTACACCTTCCGCAGCCGGGAATTCGAGCAGATCGAGATCGAGTTCTTCTGTCACCCCACCGAGGCCGACAAGTGGTACGAATACTGGCGGGACCAGCGCTTCCAGTGGTACGTGGGACTGGGCCTGCGGAGCGACCGCCTGCGCCTGCGCGACCACCAGGAGGAGGAACTGGCCCACTACTGCAAGGCCTGCGCGGACGTGGAATACGCCTTTCCCTTCGGCATTGCCGAGCTGGAGGGGATCGCCAACCGTACGGACTTCGACCTGACCCAGCACCAGAAGTCTTCCGGCCGGGACATGACCTACTTCGATGACGAAAGCAAGGAGCGCTACATTCCCTACGTCATTGAGCCTTCTGGCGGCGTGGACCGGGCGGCCCTGGCGTTCCTCTGCGAGGCCTACTGCGAGGACACGGCCCCCGACGAGCATGGCAACCCGCAGCCGCGGACCGTGATGAAGCTCCACCCGCGCCTGGCGCCCATCAAGGCGGCCGTCTTCCCGCTGGTTAAGAAGGACGGCATGCCCGAGGTCGCCCTCAAGATTCACCAGGCCCTCAGGGCCGCGGGCCTGGCGAGCTTCTACGACGAGAAGGGCGCCGTCGGGCGCCGCTACCGCCGCCAGGACGAGGCCGGGACGCCATTCTGCTTCACCGTGGACGGCCAGACGCTCCAAGACCAATCCGTCACCGTCCGCGACCGCGACAGCCTGGTCCAGGTCCGCATCGCCGCCAACCAGGTGGTCGAATACGTGCAGCAGCGCATCCGGTAGGTCTACGGTCTGCCTTTAGCAGGAGTTCCACTCCCGAGGTCAGGAGGCAGGCGAAGCATGAGCATCACGGTCACGATTTCCGCGGGCACCGTG
>JALHTV010000244.1 GCA_022866005.1 Phycisphaerae bacterium | reverse complement strand
GCAAACACCTGGTGTATCCTGCAACGGAACCCCGAGCCGTCGGGGCTCCACCGGTGGGCTAGGAAACGCTTCCGCAAATACCCGCCGGCCCTACTTGAGTTCCAATCCTGACATCGGCCAAATCCGATGTCAACATAATTCCTGTCATTTTCGATTGTTGAAGGAACCGCCCTCCCCGGACCGCTCCGACGGGCCCCACACAGCCCTCCTCAATGCCCGCTCGACAACCGCCGGGGAGATGTCAGCCAAGGCCGGTTCGGCCACGATAGCCACCGCCGACCCCAGAGGCGCAAACTGCCGGGCCGAGGCCTGCGAGGCCACCGCCACTGTCACGGCCCCCACCGCCGCCGCGAGGTGCGCCGGGCCGGAGTCATTGCCCACAAACCCCACCGCCCCCGCCAGCACGCCGGCCAAGGTCGCCAGCTCCACCGGCGGCAACACTGCGCCACCCGCCGCCAGCCGCTCTGCCCGCGCCTCCTCCCACCGCTCCTGCTCCACCGGGCCCAGGACCCACACCGCTGCCATGCCGCTGTCTCGCTTCAGCATCCCAGCCAGTTCCACGAAGCGCTCCAGCGCCCAGCATTTGCCCGGCGCACCCGCGCCGGGGTGGATCACCACGTATCGCCCGCCTGCCGACACGCCCGCGGCCACGAGCACCTCAGCCGCGCGGGCACGCCACGCCGGCGGCACAGGCCAAGGTGCTTGGACGGGCGGGAGGGGCTCCAGGCCCATCCGCTGGGTCCAGAACTCCAGCAGATGGCCCGGGAAGTCCGCCGGCGGCCGGACGGGCAGGAACGTCGCCGAGCGCGCCCCGCACATAGCCGCCAACCTGGCCTCAGCCGCGGGGGCGCCGGCGCCAAAGCAACTGATCAACCGATCATGTCGGCCCCACAGCGCCGCCAGTTGGCATTGCTCAGGCGCCACGTCAGAGAACACCTCGTGCATGGGCAGGGCATTGAAGTCCATCGCCGCCCCCACCGCCCCCAGGCCCTCAAGCAGGTGCGCCTTCTCCCCGCCGGCTACCAGCGCCGCCTGCCCGCCGAGATGCCGCAGCAGATGGGCAAACAGGATCACGTCCCCCAGCGCCCCAGGATGCACCGCCAGGATCGACTCACCACCGCGCCGCATCAGTCGATCCACCCGCCGCCCAGCACGACGTCGCCGTCGTACACCACAGCCGCCTGGCCGGGGGTGACGGCGGAGACCGGTGAGTCAAAGTCCACCTCGAAGCGGTCCGGCACCGTCCGCCGCACGGTGGCCGCCGTCGCGCGGTGGGTGTATCGGATCTGCACCGCCGCGCGGAAGCGCTCGCCCACCGGCTGCTGCCAGCTCGCCCGCGAGGCCGACAGGCTTCGGCGAAGCAGGTCTTCTCGCGGGCCAAGGGTCACGGTGGCCGTCGCCGGGTCGATGGCCGTGACGTACATCGGCGCCCCCGCCGCCACCCCCAGGCCGCGACGCTGCCCGAGGGTGAACCGCCCGTAGCCGTCGTGGCGCCCCAGGACCTCTCCGCCCGCGTTGACGATCGGCCCCGGGCGCAGGGCTTGAGGCGCGCGGGCAGCCAGGATGGGCGAGTAATCGTCACCCTCGACGAAGCAGACCTCCTGGCTGTCGGGCTTGTCGTGAACCACTAGGCCAAGCTCGCGGGCGATGCGGCGAACGGTGTCCTTGTCATCCAGCTCGCCGATCGGCAGCACGATGCGCTGGAGCCAGTCAGTGGAAAGGCCAAACAGGGCGTAGGATTGGTCCTTGCCTGCCGCCTTTCCTCGCGCGATGGCCCCTCGGCCGCTGCGGGCGAGGACGCGGGCGTGGTGGCCGCTGGCTACGTAGCGGGCGCCGAGCGCATCGGCGAGTTTCAGCAGGCGGGCGAATTTGACCTCGGCGTTGCAGCGGATGCAGGGGTTGGGCGTCCGCCCGCAGGCGTATTCGGCCGCGAATTCGTTGATGATCCCCTCGAACGCCGCCCCGGCGTCGATCACGTGCAGGTCGATCCCGAGCGTGTCGGCCACGCGCCGCGCGTCGGCCGCGTCGTCCGCCGAGCAGCAAGCTCTGGAGACGGCGTCGGCTTGGGCCAACCGGCCCAGGCACAAGAACACGCCCACGACGTCGGCCCCTTGCTGCTTCAGCAGCGCCGCCGCCACGGCGGAGTCCACCCCGCCGCTTGTGGCCACAATCACCTTCTGTCCGCTCATCACCATCGTGGCCAGTGTACCGTGCCCCGAGGCGCGGCCGCGCTTGTAGCTTGGGCAGGGCGCGGTATAATTGTCATTGGATAGCCAGGCGTACCATGGGCACCGGGCAGATACAGAAAGTGGCCTCCCTGCGGTTCTTCCTCTACGACCGCCCGCTCCACCCGGAGCTGTTTGAGATCTACCACGACCATCACGTGGTCACGGAGCGCTACGAGGCGCAGCTGTGGGTCACGGGCTGCACGCACGTGATCGGTTTTTATGCCGGGCGGCAGGCGCTGGTGGAGGTCACCGCCGACGCCGACTGCGAGCTGCCCCGGCGCGGCATCCAGTTGGAGCTGGCCTTCCGCGGGGAGAAGACCCACGAGACGCTGCGGTGCTGGCCCATCCACTACATGATGAACTTCCAGGTGGAGTCGATGAGTCCGATGGTTTACTCACGGACGCACCACGAGCTGGCGCGGCTGGGGGCACGGCGGGGGTTGTTCGTGCCGTTCCCCACCTGGCGGTGCCGCTCGCTGACGCCGTTCAGCTTCATTGACTACGACGTGAAGCCGAATCAGCTTCACGTGTTCGCGTTCCACGCGTTTCCTGAAGATCTGACCATGGTCCGCACGCAGTCGCTCTTCGAGCTGAAGCGCGAGCCCTAGCGGAACCTGGCGGGGGTTTTTCGCGCCTGAGGCACCTGGGGCGCCGGCGCGCTGAGGCGCCCAGGCGCAAAAAGGTGGCCCATCCTTGGGTCCGGTCGCGTCGGGGGGCCGGTGGTTCATGCAAGAACCGGACCGACCCGCGGATGGGCCATTCGTTTACAGACGGCGCTGCGTTGTCGCCCGACCGCGGCGCTGCTAGCGCGGTCAAGGTGCGTCCAGGATAATGTTCACCGGGCCGTCGGCGTCGCTACGGATGAACATCATCTCGCCGAACACGCCCCGGGCCACCGGCAGCCCGGCGGCTTCCAGCGCCGCGGTGAACTCGTCGAACAGCGGCCTGGCCGCCTCGGGCCTGGCGGCCGCGTCGAACGTCGGCCGGCGGCCCTTGCGGGCGTCGGCCAGCAGGGTGAAGCTAGGCACCGCCAGGACGCCCCCCCGAACGTCCCGCACGGATAGGTTCATCTTCTGGTCCTGGTCCTCGAAGATCCGCATCTCGGCAACCTTCTCTGCCAGCCACCGCGCCTGGGCGGCGGTGTCGTGTTCGGCCACGCCCAGGTAGACCAGCAGCCCTTGCTCGATCCGCCCGACGGTCTGCCCGCCGGCCTGGACCTCGGCCGACCGCACTCGTTGCACCAGCACGCGCATGGTCACCGCTCCTGCCGATGCCGCTCGGCCATGGTCGATGCCACCGCCGCCACTTTGCGTCGCAGGGCCGGTGGGGCGACCACCTCCACCTGGTCACCATAGCCCAGCACCCACCAGGTGATCTCACCCAGCCCGTCGACCCGCACGTGGAACTCCATCGATCCGTCGTCATTCCACTGGACGCGCTGGCTGCGGTGCCAGCCGACCTCGGCCACGTTGCCAGCCACCTTCGGCTCGAAGTGCAGGTGGACGTCGTAGAGCTTGCCCTCGGGGATCATGCACCAGGCCTCCCCGAAGTGCGTTTCGGCATCCACGTCGGCCGGGGAGCGGAACGTGGCGGACGTGACGGTGAGCTTGCGAATCCGCCCGAGCTTGAACGTGCGAATCTCGCGATGGCGCACCGAGTAGGCGATCAGGTACCAGGCCCGCTGGACGAACACCAGCCGCAGCGGATGCACCGACAGCGCCAGTTGCCTGCGCTCCTGGAAGCTGATGTAGACCATCCGGCAGACTTTTCGGCCGGCGGTCGCCGCAGCGAGGTCGTCGAACATCGCGTCCAGTCCTCGATGAGCGGCCGTGGGGCCCAATCGCACGCTGAGCCGGTCGATCAGGTTCCCGACCTCCTGCCGCATGGCCGAGGGCAACGCGCTCTCCAGCTTCATGGCCGCCCGGGTGCTCTGACTGAGCAGCGGCACCTGCGAGGAGACGCGCAATCGCCCCGTGAGCGTCAGCAAGGCTAGGGCCTCGGTGAGCGTCAGGTTGATGGGCGGCAGGAAGAAGTGCTGGCCGATGCGGTAGCGGCGGCTATCGGCGTCGAAGTAGTAAGGCACCCGCGCCATCTCCAGCATGTTCAAGTCCCGAAAGACCGTCCGCCGGCTCACCTCCAGCTCGCGGGCCAGTTCGCTTGCGGTGTAGCTGCGTCCGCTCTGAAGCATCGTGATCAGCCTCAGCAACCGGTAGACCCTGCTGACACCTGACATTGGCTCTCCTCATTATCGAAAGGGCGAGTGACAACAGTGTGTCACCGATTTCACAAAAACAAAAAAAGTTTCCGATCCCCCGCTAGGCCCGGCCCCCCGATCGTCCGGCACAGAGGGCAATCGCCAGGGCATCGGCCACGTCGGGCGGGCTGGGCAGGGTGCGCAAGTGGCAAAGCTGCTGGATCGCCCGGGCGACCTGGAGCTTGGAGGCATGGCCGTTGCCGGTCACGCTCTTTTTAACCCTTGTGGCCGCAAGGTGTTGCACATTCACCGACGCCTGGCGGCAGGCCAGCATGACCGCCCCGCGGGCATGGGCCATGACGATCGCGGTGCGGGGGTGGGCGTAGTGGGCGTAGAGTTGCTCGATGGCGGCCAGGTCCGGCTGCGTCTCAGAAAGGACCGCCCGCAGGTCGTCGTAGATCTGCTGGATTCGCTCGGCCATGTCGGCCCGGGCGGTTGTCCGCAGCGTCCCGGCCTCAACGATGGTCTGGCCGTCGCGGCCGAAGTCCACCACCGCATAGCCGGTGATGTTCAGCCCCGGATCAATGCCCAACACGCGAAATGTCGCGCCTCGCGCCATCTTCCAGGTTCGCACCTCACGTGGCACGGGCATCTTGCCCGTGCGTGGCAGGGCCCTCTCGGCCCTGTAATCCACGGCCGGGACGGCCGTGGCACTCATGGGCGGGACGCCCATGCCACAGCGCGGCACCCAGCACGTCGATGCACCCGTTACGCACGACGCCAGGTGGTGCCGCTCGGTGAGTCCTCCAGGATGATGCCCATCGCGGCCAATTGCTGACGAATCTGATCCGCGTGGGCGAATCGCCCGGCCTGCCGTGCAGCAGCGCGGTCGTCGATCAGCTTTTGAATCTCCGCGCGCGAGATGGCCAGTTCTCCCTCTTCCATCTGCTCGATGCCCAGCCCCAGCACGCGATCCATCTCCAGCAGCGTGGCATAGACCTCACCGCCCTGCGCGCGCTCATCCTTCGCCACCGCCCACATGGCCGCCAGGGCCTGGGGCATGTTCAGGTCGTCCTCGGCCGCGGCGCGGAAGACCGCCATGTGCTGCTCGATGGGCTTGTCGCCCGGGCGGTGGCCGGGACGCAGGTCCTGCACCGTCCGCCTCTGATGCGAGTAGGCGTTGGCGGCGGCGTCGAGGGCTTGCCACGTGAAGGCCAGTTGCTGGCGGTAATGGGCGTTGAGGCAGAAGTACCGGAACGCGAGCGGTTCGTAGCCCTTCTTGATGAGCAGGTCCAGGGTCAGGAAGTTCTCGGCGCTCTTGGACATCTTGGCCGCCTCGCCGCCCTCTTTCGGCAGGACCAGCCATTCCCCGTGAATCCACCAGTTCACCCACGGATGCCCGTAGGCCGACTCGGTCTGGGCGATCTCGTTGGTGTGGTGCACGGCCTGGTGGTCCACGCCGCCGCAGTGGATGTCCATCCGCTCGCCGAGATGCTTGACAGCCATCGCGGAGCACTCGACGTGCCAGCCGGGAAAACCCACCCCCCAGGGGCTGGGCCACTCCATCTGTCGCTTGGACCCGCGGGGCGAGAACTTCCACAGGGCGAAGTCCGTGGGGTTCCTCTTGCCGGCGACCATCTCGATCCGCGCCCCGGCCCGCAGGCCCTCGGCGTCCAGGCGGACGAGCTTGCCGTAGTCGGGCAGCCTGGCGGTGTCGAAGTACACCCCGTCGCCCTTGATAGCGTACGTGAAGCCCTTCTCCTCCAGCCGCCGGACCAGCTCGATCTGCTCGGTGAT
This sequence comes from Phycisphaerae bacterium, assembly GCA_022866005.1. GTDB lineage: Bacteria > Planctomycetota > Phycisphaerae > SM23-33 > SM23-33 > JALHTV01. The sequence continues at coordinate 4,451 of JALHTV010000244.1, read as the reverse complement.
GTGGTCGGTGGCCCGGCACCAGGTGTCCGGTTCCAGGATGTTCAGCCGGTGCAGATCGCGCACGAAGGCCCGCTGGAAGAACTCGGCGATCTCCCAAGCGCTCTTGCCCTCGCGGGCCGCACCGACCTCCATCTTGTCTTCACCGACATCGGCGTCGCTGGTGAGGTGGCCGACGTCCGTGATGTTCATCACGTGGCGGACCTTGTAGCCCGATAGCATCAGCACGCGCTTGAGGACGTCCTCGAAGATGTAGGTCCGCAGGTTGCCGATGTGGGCGTAGTTGTAGACCGTCAGCCCGCAGGTATACAGGCCGACCTGCCCGGGGACCAGCGGGCGGAACTCATCCACACTGCGGGTCATCGTGTTGTGCAGCCGAAGCATGGTCTGTCGCTTGCGCGTTGCCCTTTCACCGCCGGCGACACCGCAGCGCCGGCCCGCACGGACCAGCCATACTAACACCAATGCCCGGGATAGGTAAGCGCCTCGAAGCCACCGGCACATTCCGGTCATGCCGCCGGGCAGTTCGCCAGCGCAGGGTCACCGGCAGGGGGCTTGGGCAGCGAGTCAGGACAGCGTGGCCGCAGATGGCCGAGACTCAGAAGGGCCCGTTTTGCAGGATCCGTTGCAGGCCCAGGGCGATCAGCAGCGCCCCCGCCAGCAGCGGGACGATCACCAAGCCCACGAAGTAGAGGTCCAGGTATTGACGGTCGGTCTTGGTGGTGCCGGGTCGGTCGAAGACGCCCGGGTCGATCCATCGGCTCCTGCCCCCCGTCCAGGCCAGGAGCATGGCCACCCCCAGGAGCATCAAGGCGGCGCCGACGGCGATGAGGATGATGCCAACCATGGCAGGGCTTATTGACCTTCGCATTGCCAGGCGAACAGACCCTGGCGGGTTGCGTTCGCAGCGCGGAGGTGACCGGCAGCAGTTTGCCGCGCCCCCGCCCCCTGCCGCAAGGCCCTTGTTACCGCCCCTGGTGTCCTCTGGCCGCGACCGATCAGGCCGACACGGCGGCCGGCGCATGCGCCCGGACGCCCGCGGCGGCGTTCTCACGGGCCGTCACGATGGCCTGGTGCAGGTCGTAGCCGCTCAGCACCGGTTTGAGCAGCAGCTCGTCGCCGCCTTGCTGCCAGGCCCGCCAGGCCCGGTCGAAGCGGTCCAGCCCCTCGGTCAGCAGAACCGCCGGGCGCGGGACCAGCGACGACAACGTCTCCATCACCCCGTCGTGGAGGGCCAGCTCGGATGCAAGAATCACCAGATCCGGCAGCCACCGCCGGGCCTGTTCCAGGGCAGCGCCCAGAGTCCCCTCGTGCACGACCAGATGAGCGCGGGACTCCAGAAACCTGCTGACCCGTTGCGAGAAGTGCCAGTCCGAATCCGCGATGAGCACCTTCATACCGTCTGCTCCTTCATGCCCCGCCATCCAGGCGGTGGTGCTGAGTTCACTATTCTCTTATCGGACAGGCCGCGGGCGAGCATGAATCCACTGAGGCAGGAACCCCGCAGCCGGGTGGTCTACAGCAGCGCGTCCAGCTCGGCCAGGTCGACGTCCGCCAGGGAGGCCACGACGCGCTGGGCGTCTTGGAGGCGCTGGGGGGGGTAGGAGTTGGTGACGGCCAGGACCTTCATCCCTGCCCCCCGGGCCGCAGTGATGCCGGCAGGCGAATCCTCCACAGCCACGCATCGCTGGGGGCGGATCGGCCGCCCGCAGGCTGCCGCCAGCCGCTCCAGAACCAGGCGGAAGCCCTGCGGGTCAGGCTTGCCCGCGGAGACGTCCTCGGCCGAGACGATCGCGGTGAAGCACCCCAGCACCCCCACCGCCGCCGACGCCAACTCGATCTCCTTCCGCAGGGCCCCGCTGCACACGGCCACGGGCACGCCCGCGGCCTTGGCCGAGCGGATCAGCTCCACCGCCCCCGGCAGCGGCTGGACGGATTCGCTCAGGGCCTGCTGGACCAGGGCGGTCTTGGCCGCGATCAGGGCCTCCAGGGGGCGTCTCAGTGCCCGCCCCTGGTCGCGGGCGACGGCCAGGAAGCAGTCCCGGTCATCGTAGCCAAGGTACTTGGCGTAGTAGTCGTCAGCCGCCAGGACGATTCCCTCCTCGGCCAGGACGCGCTGAAAACAGGCCAGGTGGACCGGCTCGCTGTCCACCACCACCCCATCGAAGTCCAGGACCAAGGCATCCACGCGGGATCCTCACGCACGGGCCGGGCCGACCGACCAGGCCGACCACCCGAGGACGCCTCTTCTATCCCGGCCCGATGGTGTCTGCAACCCCCTGGCCGCGGCGGGCGAAGGCCCCTTGGCTCCCCCCAGGCTCCTGGCCGCAACGACATCGTAATAAGGCCTCTTTTGACCTTGGTAATCCGCGGATTGGCTGATATCATAGAGTGAGGTTTGAGTTTGTTCAGGGAGTGGTGTAGTCGTGCTCGTTACGGATAAGGCGAGATCCGTTCGCTCGCGGGGTCTTGACCCAGGCCGTTCCGGCCAGGTTTTCCTCTCGACAGAAATGGTGTCCGCGGTTGTCACGCAACGAATGATCGCCAAGAGAGACACTCCGAAGACAAGGAACACTGAGAAAAGTGAGGGTTGTGAGATGCCAGAGCACCCCAAGAGCTCGTTCGTGCCGGTCCTGGTGGGGGTAATTGTGGCTGTGGCGGCCTGCGTGTCGCCGGCCTTGGCCATCCCGGCCTTTTCCGGGGCGGAGGGCTATGGCGCCAACAGCACCGGGGGGCGCGGCGGCGACGTGTACCACGTGACCAGCCTAGCCGACACCAGCACCCCCGGCACGTTGCGGTACGGCATCACTTCAGCTACGGGAGCGCCGCGGACGATCGTCTTTGACGTTGGCGGGACGATCCTGCTGGCATCCACCCTGAATCTGAGCCGGTCCAACATCACCATCGCCGGCCAGACTGCCCCAGGCCAGGGCATCCTCGTGAGGGATCGAACATTCGAGGTCAATGCAAGCAACCTGATCGTCCGCCACATCCACAGCCGCATGGGCAACACCGGCATATCGGCCGACGCCATAAACACCACCAGCGGCAGCAACACGATCATCGATCACTGCTCGACCTCATGGAGCACGGACGAGCTGCTGTCCGTGAACCAGGGCCAGCCGGTTACGAACCTCACCGTGCAGTGGTGCATCATGGCTGAGGCGCTGCACAACTCCGGCCACAGCTACGGCTCGCTGATCAGGCCTGGAATCAACTCCAACATCAGCTGGTATCACAACCTCTATGCCGACAACTACAGCCGCAACCCGCGAATCGGCTACAACTCCGCCGAGACGGTGCTGCTCGATTTCCGCAACAACGTCATCTACAACTGGGGCGACCAGGCCGGTTACACCGAGGACGACGGCACTGGCCTCGTGAAGATGAACTATACGGGCAACTACGCGATCTGCGGGCCCAGCGGCACCAAGAACTATATCTTCAATGGCAAGAACGGCACCTTCACTGAATTACAGATCTACCAGTCCGGCAACAAGATCGACACCGATAGGGACGGCACTCTCGACGGCAGCGACACCGGCTGGGCCATGTTCACGCAAGTCCTGGAGGCCTCGAAGATGACCTCCGAGTTTCCCATGGGCGCAGGCTTCCCGGCCGTCGCCACCATGGACGCCAATGCGGCCCTTACGACGGTATTGAGCTCCGCAGGGGCCTTCCCCTGGAACCGCGACAGCGTGGACGCCAACGTCATGAGCCAGGTGCTCAGCTACGGTACGGCGGGGACTCTCTACTACAGCGTCGCCCAAGCCGGTGGCTGGCCGGCATACCCGTCGGGGACGGTCCCCACCGACACCGACCAGGACGGCATGCCGAATACCTGGGAGATTGCCCGCGGCCTGGACCCCAGCGTCGCCAACAACAATGGCGACGACGATGCCGACGGCTACACCGACCTTGAGGAATACCTGATGTGGCTCGCTCCCATCCCCGCACCCAAGCCGATCGTCTGGGCCAACGTCGGCGGCACCGCGGGGCGCTACGAGGTCATCACCAATTGGGACATCCCCTGGCAGCCGGCACCGACGGACCAGGTGCAGATCAACTCCGGCAAGGCGATTGTGGCTTATCGACACCAGGAGGCCGGCACGCTGACCGTGGCCAACACCGCAAGCAGCAATGCGGAGCTGGCCGTCACGGCCGGGAGTTTGGCGATCGCCAATCGCCTGATCCTAGGCAATGCCAGCGGTGCCCGCGGCACCGCCAGCCTGACCGGCGGCACCCTGAGGGCCGGCGGGGCGATCGTCCTGGCCTCCGCCGCCTCCAGCACGGGCGTGCTGACCGTCGCCAAGGGCGCGTACGTGCAAGTGGGTGGATTGACCATCAACACTGGCACTGGCCGCAGCAGCAAGGTGGGCCTGGAAGTCGCTTCCGACGGGTGCAGTCTGATCCGCACGACGGCCGCTTCGACATTGGGCGGTATGATGGACGTG
>JALHTV010000243.1 GCA_022866005.1 Phycisphaerae bacterium | reverse complement strand
ATGGTGGCTGAGAAGAACACGCCGATGATCGCATCGATCGACAGGCTGCTGCGCCGTCCGACCGCCACGATGCCCACCCCCACCAGCAGCGCCAGGCCCGCCATGGTCCAGCGGGCGTCCAAACCGAGGAGCAGCCCCAGCGCCACGCCCGCAAAGGCCGAGTGGCTGATCGCGTCGGAGAAGAACGCCATGCGGAAGTTGACCACCTGCACGCCCATCGCGGCGCACATCGGCGCCAGCAGCACCAGCGCCACCAGCGCCCGCTGCATGAAGCGCACCTGCATGCACTCCAGCGGCAGGCACCGGCCGATCAGCTCGTAGACGCCCGTCAGGTCAATCATGGCGGTGCTCCTGCGGCCCTGCGGCGAATCCGTTCCGTGCCGCCTGGATGTCGGCCAGGCCCAGGTGCAGGCCGAACGTCGCCGCCAGGACGCCCTCGGTCAGCGTCGTCCGCGCCGGCCCGCAGCCCGTGACGCGGCGGTTGAGACAGATGACGTCAGTGGCGTGGGCGGTGACGACCGACAGGTCGTGCGTGACGATGATCTGCGTGAAGCCGCGCTCGATCCGCAATCGGTCGAATAGCTCGCACAGCAGGTTCTCCCCGCCGACGTCCACGCCCGCCGCCGGCTCGTCGCGGATGAGGCTCTCCGGCTCCTGGCGGATCGCCAGCGCCAGCAGCACGCGCTGAAGCTCCCCGCCGGACAGCGCCCCCGCGGGCCGGGCGGCCAGGTGCTCGGCCTCGACGGCTGCCAGCGCCTCGCGCGCCGCGCGGCAGGCCTTGGGCGATCGGCCCAGCCACAGCGGGCGGCGCTGGTGGCCCATCGTCATCAGCTCCATCACCGTCAGCGGCATGCCGCGGTCGAAGTCCAGCCTCTGCGGCATGTACCCCAGCCGCACCGCCTGGCCCGGGCGCAGCGGATGGACGGCGATGCGCCCGTCGTAAGGGATCTGCCCCAGCAGGGCCAGCAGCAGCGTGGTCTTGCCCGCCCCATTGGGCCCGATGATGGCCGTGGCGCTGCCGCGCGGCACCTGGGCGCTGACCTGCTCCAGGATGGTCAGGCCGTTGACGCGCACCGTGACGTCCCGGAACTCCACGGCGACTTGAGGGGCGGTTGCCACGCTAGCGGTCCTTGGGGCCCAGCAGCTCCTTGAGCGTCTTGAGATTGGTGGCCATCACCTTCTCATAATAGTCCAGCGGGGCGTCCGAGGGACCATTGGCCACCGGATCGAGCACCCCTGAGGGCACGCCGGCCTCGCGCGCGATGGTGGCGGCCACCCTGCTGGGGTACTGCGGCTCGGTGAGCACCGCCGCGGCACCGGTCCGCCGGATGGTCGCCACCAGCTCGATCATCTCCGCCGCGGCCGGCTCCTGACCGGGCTCGGCCTGGGTGACGGCGACGACCTCCAGCCCCGCGTCGCGGGCTAGGTAGCCGAACACCGCGTGCTGGGTGACGATCTTGCGATTGGGCAGCGTCGCGACCAGGGCCGTGAACTCCTCAGCCAGCTTCTCCAGCCGGGCGGCGTAGGATGCGGCGTTGGCGCGGTACACCGAGGCGCCGGCGGGGTCCAGTCTGGCCAGGGCCTCGGCGATGTTCCGCACGACCCGGGCAGCCTGGCGGGGACTGGCGAACAGATGCGGATTGGGAGGGCGCTTGTCCTGTTTGTGCTCCTCCTTCTCGGCCTGGTCACGATGATGCTCCTCGCCGGCTAGCGGGAGCAGGTCCGTCAGGCCCGCCGAGGAGTCTATCACCTTCAGGTCGGCCTTGGCCTGCTTGAGGGGCTTGGTGAGGGATTCCTCCATCCCCAGGCCGTTGACGATCAGCACGTCGGCCGCGGCGAGGGTCTGCATGTCCTTGGTCATGACCACATAGTCGTGCGGGCAGCCCACCCCGGCCGGCAGCAGCAGGTCGAGCTGGATGTTGTCCCTGCCGACGACCACGTTGCGGGTGAACAGGTAGATCGGGAACGTGCTGCACAGGACCTTTAGCCTCACTGGTGCCGGCGCCGAGGTCGCCGGGCCCGTCGCGGCCGGCTGGGTCGGCTGCGTGGCGCCCTCCTCTGCCACGACCATTGCGACCCCAGCCAGCAGGGCCGCCGTCACCAGGGCGAGCATGCGAATTCGAGTCATGTCCTGCATCCCTTGGTCCTCCCCCGAGCGGGCGGGGGGGGTCTTGACCGTCGGCCAGTGTAGAATGGCTTATTGATAACCGGTTATCAACTGTATAATGGTAGGCGGGAGCGGCCGATTCGTCAAGGCCCCGTTGACCCTGTGACCATCGAACGCAGGACCAGGCAGAAGGACGCCATCACCCGCACCCTGGGCCGGGCGGGCAAGCCCCTCCTGCCGCGCGAGATCCTCACCGCCGCGCGCCGGCGCTGCACCAAGCTGGGCATCGCGACGGTCTACCGCGGGCTGCGGGCAATGCTGGGGGCGGGCGTGGTCACCTGCGTGCGGATTCCGGGCGCCCCGCCACGCTACGAACTGAGCGGCACCGGCCACCACCACTACTTCCGCTGCCGCAGTTGCCGGCGGGTCTTCAACGTCCAGGGCTGCCCGGGCGGCTTCCGTGCCCTGGTGCCCAGGGGCTTCCGCCTGGAGGCCCACGATCTGGTTTTGTATGGCCGCTGCGCCGCCTGCCGCGACTTGGCGCGGACCTGACGGCCGCCGGCGGGGTGGCAAAGTCCCCTGAAAGCCGCGCGGGGCAATGGCCGACAGGTGCAACAAGATCGGGGCCGATGCGTATTACCTCTGGGGCACTGGCGGCAACGGTGCGCCCTTTGCATCCGGCGCCCGGCGGCCCTAGACTTCAAGAAACCATGACGGTCGATATCTCCGGCATCCTGAGCGATTGGCCCTACCAGCCCGGGCAATTGACCGCCCGGCGGATCCGCGGCCTGGACGGGCAGGAGAAGATCCAGCTCCGCCTGGACCTGGGCCTGCTCCAGATGGAGGTCTCCGGCCGGCCCGACGGCGCCCAGCCCAACGGCTGCGAGAGTTTGCTGGACTACTACGAGAAGCAGCGCGACCTGTACCGCAAGCAACGCGGCAGCGACGAGGGCTTCCAGGTGGACGGGGACGCCTGCGAGCTGCTGCGGGCCGAGGGGCTGCTGTACTACCACCGCTACGTGGCCGAGTTCGTGCTGGAGGACTTCCCCGCCGTCGAGCGCGACACCACGCGGAACCTCCGGCTGCTGGACTTCTGCGCTGCTCACGCGGCGGCCGCCGGCGACCGCGTCGCGATGGAGCTGCACCGGCCGTACATCATGATGATGCGGACCAGGGCCCGCTGTCAGGGGCACCTAGCCGCCGGGCGCAGCACACAGGCCTTCGCGGCCGTGGAGCGGGGCGTCCAGGAGATCAAGGACTACTTCACCACCGCCGGCCAGGAGGAGGCCATCGTGCAGTCTCCGGAGCTGGCGATCCTGACGGAGCTGGCCGGGGAGGTCCAATCCCACATGCCGGTGGACCCGCTGGTCAAGCTCAAGAGGGCCCTGGCGAAGGCCATCGCCGAGGAACGCTATGAGGAGGCCGCGGCCATCCGCGACCGCATCCGCCGCGTCGCCGACACCCACGACCGCCCCACCGCCCCACCCAGGGCCTAAACCCTCACTCGCCACCCGCCGGGCATAGGTTGTCAAGAAAAGGTTCCTGACCCCTTTTCCTCCGACCCCTTTTCCTCCGGACACCTACTCCGGCCCGCCGGGCTAGCGGCCGGCGCTAGGGGGCTGGCGGCAGGCGTGGGTGGCGTGTTCCAGGTCGGCCTGGACCTGGTCGAAGTGCTTGGGGAACAGGCCCACGATCACGCCGTCGGTGGGCTTGATGCTGCTGTAGGCGTCCACGAACGCGCTCCGCACGGTGTCGGGTGAGCCGCACAGCCGCCCGGCCGCGAGGACCTTGAAGGCCAGCACCGGCTTGGGCGTCGCGAGGATGACGGTGAGCATCCGCCGGCGGTCTTCTTCCAGGTACGGTTCGCGCGCGTAGGCCCCCGCGTCGCCGGTGACCAGGAGCGATTCCCGCGGCACGCGCGAGATGTTGTAGAGGCTGGCCAGGTAGAAGTCGACGTCCCAGCCTCGGGCTTGGGCGTGCTCGATCACCTCGGGGATGTGCGTGGCCAGCCCGACCGCCACGCCGCAGTCGCGCATGCACTTCAGGTACGGCAGGCAGTCGTCGATGCGGCCTTGCTGCCAGAACTCGTCGGTCGCCGTGCCGTGGTGGTAGACCGCCGCTGCGCCCGCCGCGGCCAGGATGCGGATGTTGGCGAACACGTCGTGCATCTCGCTGGCGGTCTGGCCGATGATGTTCATCCGTCCGCCGCCGCGGCGGTACAGCTCCAGCCACTCCAGCATGCGATAGTCCCCGCGGATGACCAGCGCCCGCAGGCCCAATTCCTCAGCCCGGCCGTACAGGGCCAGCACGTTGGCCGTGGTGAAATAGGCCGCCATCTCCTCGTTGAGCTGCTCGTTGAGGTGGCTGTTGCCGCAGGGCGGGTTGTGCCCGACGATCAGGCGCGAGACCTCGCATCGGCCAAGGGAGATCAACGACGTCGGGCCACCGGCGGGAGACATAGACTTATCCTGAGCGCTCTTCACCTATTGTACCATCGTCGATTCCAAGCTCGGTGTTCATCGACACGATCCGGCGCCGCGGCCTTGCGTCGGGCGGTGGGCAGTGGCATGCTAGCTGAGCGTCCACTGACGCGTCGAGTGCAACGACCTGCAAGGAGAGCGGCCATGTACGTCGTCGCCGTGACCGTGTTCGTCAAGCCCGACTGCCTCCAGCCGTTCATCCAGGCCACGCTGGAAAACGCCCGCCACACGCGGAAAGAGGCGGGCAACCTGCGCTTCGACGTCCTGCAAGGCCAGGACGACCCCGCGCGGTTCCTGCTCTACGAGGCCTACCGCAGCCAGGACGACTTCACTGCCCACCAGCAGACCCGCCACTACCTCGCTTGGAAGCAGACGGTCGCCGACTGGATGGCCCAGCCGCGGGTGGGCATCAAACACCACAGCCTGTTCTTCGGGGAAGGGCCGTAGCTCGCCCGGTGGCCCCATGACGACCTTCCAGTTCGTCACCGTGCCGCGGATCGTCTTTGGGCGGGGCTGCTTCGCGCGGATCGGCGAGCTGGCCGAGGGGCTGGGGCCGTCGGTGCTGGCGGTGGTGAGCCCCTCCGCGACCGCCGGCGGGCGATTGGAGGAACTGACCGGGCTTCTGGAGGCCGCCGGGCTGCGCGTGGTCAGCACGCCGCAGCGCGGCGAGCCGACCGTCGAGAGCGTAGACTCCGCCGCCGCACTCGCCCGCGGCGAGCGTTGCAGCGGTGTGATCGGCCTGGGCGGGGGCAGCGCCATCGACGCGGCCAAGTCCGTCGCGGGCCTGCTCACCAGCGGCGGCAGCGCGCTGGACTATATGGAGGTCGTCGGGGCCGGCCGAAAGATCACCCGCCCCGCCGCCCCGTGGATCGCCATCCCCACCACGGCCGGGACCGGGGCTGAGGTCACGTGGAACTCCGTCGTCGCTTACCCGCCGCGGCACTTCAAGGCCAGCATCCGCAGCGCACACCTGCTTGCCCGCCTGGCCGTGGTGGACCCGCATCTCTCATCCGGCACTCCCCCGGCCGTCACCGCGGCCTCGGGCATGGACGCGCTGTGCCAGCTCATCGAGTCGGCCACGTCCACCGGAGCCAATCCGATGACCGACACCCTGGCCCTGGCGGGCATCCGCATGGCCGGGCGGTGCCTGTTGCGGGCCTACCGTGACGGCGGCGACGCCGAGGCCCGCGACGGCATGGCGCTGGCGGCGATGTGGAGCGGGCAGACGCTGACCAATGCCGCCCTGGGCGCGGTGCACGGGTTCGCCGCGGTGCTGGGGGCGAGCTTCCCTATCCCGCACGGGGTGGTGTGTGCCGCCCTGCTGCCGCACGTGATGCGCGCCAACGTCGCCGCCCTGCGGGCCGAATCGCCCGATCCTCCGGCGCTGGCCCGCTACGCCGCCGTCGGAAGGGCGCTGGTGGACAAACCGCATCTGCCCGACGACCAGGCCGTCGATGGTGGCCTGGAGTTCATCCAGCGCCTCGCGGTCGAGTTGAGCATCCCAGGGCTGGGGACATTCGGCCTGGCGAGCACCGACATCCCCGCGATGGTCGCCCTGGCCCGCAAGTCCAACTCCATGCGCTACAACCCTGTCAAGCTGTCGCCAGAGGTTCTGGCCGAGGTGCTGCGTCAGGCGATGTGAGTGCCCCTGGGCTGTCTGCTCGTTGACCTCAGGCGAACCACTTGTGCCAGTCGGCCGGCAGGCGGTACTGGCGGATGTTGGCGCTCATGGTCTTGTCGCACTCGCAGCTCTTGCCCCCGGCGGCGACGGCCGCGACGACGTTGGAGACGATCTGGCTCATCGCCCCCACCACCCCGGCCAGGCGCTCCCCGTCGGAGGGGGTCGTGAGCCCGCCAAACAGCGCCCCCGGTGAGAACGGCCGATGGCGGCTGCCCGTCTCGGCGTAGTTCACCACGTAGCAGATGGCCGCGTAGCACATCTGAAGCTCCTTGGCCAGGAACACCTCCGGCACGAAGCTGTGGGTGACCACCTCGGCGCCGAGGCTGGCGAGCTGGCGGACCTCCGCGGGCGTCTCCAGGCGCGGGCCTTCGGTCACCGCAGCCGTGCCGCCGGCCTGGTGGACCAGCTTCATCTCACCGAGCACCGCGCCCACCGCCCGCCGCAGCGCAGGGCAGAACACCGGGAACTGCCGCAGGAAACCCAGCGGGGAGTCTTCGAAGAACGTCTTGGGCCGCAGGTACGTCTGGTCGATCAGGTCGTCCAGCACCACCAGGTCGCCGACGGCGATGTTGTGCGTCACCGCCCCGCCGCTTCCCCAGGCCAGGATGCTCTCGGCGCCCAAGTCCTTGAGGGCATAGAGGTTGGCCCGGTAATTCACCCGGTGCGGGGCGGTCTTGGCCAGGTCCATCCCGTAGCGGGGCATGAGGTAGACATCGCCCTGGGCGCTGGGGACCAGGAAGATCTCGGCGCTGGGCCCGAAGGGGGTTTTCTGCGCCCCGAGGCGCTGGCCGGAGATGCCGCCGGCCTCCCACTGGCGGTAAACCTCTTCCCCGGCGATGCAGGCCATGGTCGTGCCCATCCGAAGGCTCCTTCCCAGTGGCGGCGAATGTGTCCCAGCGCTCAACGTGGGGCAGCCAGCGCATTATGAAAGCGGCGACAGGCGCTTTCAAGGGTGCTGTGGAGGACCCCTCGACGTTGCTCGGGGCGGTGAGCTGGTCGAACCGCGGGCGGGCGGCGGCTCAGGACCGCCGCGGGTAGAACTCGTATCGCGGCCGGCCGCCCAGGTCCACCGAGTAGAACTGCCCCGGCACCAGGCGCACCTTGTTCAGCGCGCCGCTGAAGCGCACCTGGAGCTCCCGCATCAGCCCGCCGTCCAGCAGCATGCGGAGCTGGTAGCGGTGGGCGGCTGAATCCACGACGACCGTAAGGGTGCCGCGGTGGAAGCTCTCCAGGGCGGTGTGCTCGGTGATGGGCTGGGGGATCAGCTCGTCCCAGATGGCCGCCAGGTCGCGCAGCTGGTGGAAGCGCTTGGCCAGGACGTGCTTGGTGAGGATGGCTAGAGGCTGACTGATGTGGGCGATGCGATCGTCGATCTGCCGCTGCTGCCAGACGGTTCGCAGTTGCGCGTCATCCATGACACTCACGCTCCACAGCCGACCGCACGAGGGAGGCGAACAACGCCGCAAACCTATACACTTCATCGCCACAGTCAAGGACAAAACTTCACCTCGGCTGCACTCGGTGCAAACACCCCCAGGCCCCCGCCCGCGCAAGCCCGCGGGAAGCCCAAGGTTACCAGGGTGCCGAAGGCCCCCTCTCTGCCGCCCCGCTGCGCACTGCCCTGGCTCTAGCCCAGGTCCACGGGCATCAGCACGTACAGGAAGTCGTTGCCGGCCTTGAGGACGGCGGGCTTGTTGGGGGCGCTCATCTCCAGCGAGATGTCCTCGCTGCCGGCGACGCGGAGGGCGTCGATGAGGAACAGGGGGTTGAAGGCGATGTCCATGCCTTCGCCTTCGTAGGTGATGGGGCAGGTGACTTCGGCCTCGCCGGCCTCGGGGGCGCGGCTGGTGAGCGTGACCTTCTCGGCGGCGAAGCTCAGGCGGATGCCGCGCGACTCCTCGTTGGTCAGCAACGCCGCCTGGCGGATGCGGTGCTCGAAGGCCGCGGTCTTGATCTTGGCCTTGCGGGTGCACTCGCGGGGGATCACGTCGCCGTACTTGGGGAAGTTGCCCTGCACCAGCGCACTGATCAGGACCGCCCGTGCGGTGCGGATGAGGATCTGGTTCTCCTCGAGCCGGACCTCCAGCATCTCCTCTCCGCCGCCGGCCACGCGCTGGGTCAGCGCCATGAGCTTGGCCGGGACGATCGCGGTGACCTCGCGGGCGGCGGCCTTGCCCAGCATCCCGCGGGCCTGGGCCAGCCGGTGGCCGTCGGTGGCCACGAGCTGGAGCTTCTTGCCGCCGGCCTCCCACAGGACGCCCGAGATGGCGTAGTGGCTGTGGGCCTTGGCGGTGGCGAACAGCGTCTTGCCGATCATCGTCGCCAGCGTCGCCGCCGCGATCTGGAAGTCGACCTTGTCGGCGAACTCCGGGATGGCGGGGTACTCACCGGGATCGTAGCCGAAGACCTTGAACCGCCCGGCCGAGGAGCGGACCAGGCAGGCTTCCTTGTCGGTCTCCAGGGTCAACTGCTCCTCGTCGGTGCTCTCGCGGACGATGCCGGCCAGGCGTTCGGCGGGCACCAGGGCCTCGCCTTCCTTCTCCACCTTCACGGCCGTGACCTGGTAGCGGCAGGAGGCCTCTAAGTCGGTCGACAGCACCGTGAGCACCTTGCCCGCGGCGATCAGCTTGACGCACTGGAGCACCGGTTTGGGCGTGCGGGTGACCACGATGCTGCCGGCCAGGGCCAAGGCCTCCTGAAGGGCTGCCGTCTGTGCGATGACCTTCATGGCGTACCTTCCTTATCGTGATGAGGTGCAGCCGCGCGTGTGTTGGGTCGTTATACGTACCCCCCGGCGGCCTTGCAAGAGCAAAGGCCCCCCATGGTGTGGCGCCATGGCGCGCGGTAAAGCCCCCGGCGTGAGCCGGGGGATGTCTCAACCGCGCTGGTCTGGGCCTATCCCCTCGCTGACGCGAGGGGCTTTCCCAGAAGACGTCACTCGTAGTGCACGCACAGCAGGGTCAGGCCGTCGGGTGGGGCGGTGGGGCCGGCGTCGCTGCGATTGCCAGAAGCAAAGACCTTGTCGATCCGCTCCACCGGCCAGTGCCCCCGGCCAATCTCAATCAGCGTGCCAACGATGTTGCGGACCATCTGGTAGAGAAACCCGTCCCCGCGGATGGTGACGTGGATCTCGCCGCCGGCCTCGGCCACCTGACAGGTGTCGATCCGCCGGACGGTGTTGTCTCGCTGGTCGGCTGAAGAGGCAAAGCCGCGGAAGTCGTGCTCGCCCACCAAGGCCGCAGCGGCCTGGCTCATGCGCTCCGCGTCCAGCGGGCGCCAATAGTGGTAGACCAGCCTGTGCAGCTCCACCGGGCGGACGGGGGCGACGTAAATGCGGTAGCGATACGTCTTGCCCACAGCCGATCGGGCGGCGTGGAAGCTCTCGGGGACTCCCTCGGCGGAGCGGATGACGATGTCGCGCGGCAGGCGGGAGTTGGTCGCGGCGACCAGGCCCGCAAGGGGGATGGCGAGGTTGGTGGTGTAGAAGTTGGCCACCTGCCCGGCGGCGTGGACGCCCGCGTCGGTCCGCCCGGCCCCCAAGACGATTACCGGGTGCCGCACCACGCGGACCAGTGCCTCCTCCAGCCGCTGCTGAATGGTGTCCACGCCCCCCACCTGTCGCTGCCAGCCGTGGTACGCGGCCCCGTTGTAGGCCACGACCAGCTTGACATTCCGCCGCGGGGGCAACTCGCCTGCGCCGTGCTCGAGCGTCGCCTCGCTCATGGGCGCGATTATATCAGGTCGGATATGCGGCTCGCCGCAGCGAGTTGCCGGGGCGAGTTGGGTGCACATGCGGTCCATCTACGGGTTCAGATGCATGATCCTGGCGATCTCCTGTCCCCCAGCCTCCAAACGGGAGACAGGATCGCCAGGGAGGACGCGGCAATATGCCTCCTGCAATAACCAACTTCCGCCGATCGCCCCCAAGGTGCCCATCCTGAGAAAGTCCACTGGAGGGAAGGGGGAAATAGACGATAAGTCCCCGTGCGCGGGTTTGCACAATGTGCAGTACACCATCGCATAGTCACGCCCCACGTCTCCATCGGGACCCTGGACGACCCCTACCGGAAACCGATTCGTCCGTATCTCAGAGAGGGTTGTCCTCATGTCGGGTGCGGGCTTGAACGGATTCCCTGTGTTATCTTTCCGGGCTAATATCTTCTTTACGCCCTCGCGCAAGGACTGTGCATACGTCTCCAGTCCCGGAATACAGATGAGGTCTCGCGCCCATTTGTCGTCTTTCTTGGCGTAGAACGCCATCAATCGCCACCACCCATGCGGTGAGCACGAGGCCCACAGCATACGGGCTGCGGTCTCATAGAAGGGACGGCACAACGTGCAGAGAAAAAGGGGATCGGTCCCGCCCTTCAAGAGAGACAACATCGCAGTGAGAGTCTTACGACCGAAGTTGAAAGCCCAAGTCAGCAGTAGAGCCGGGGGATCATCTCGTCTGTCACGCGTGAGCCCGTTCAGAAAGGCACTTTCATACTTTTCCAGAAATTGGTCACAGGCAGTAAGGCACTTCTGCGCGTGATCCATATTGTCCATCACTGTTTCCCCTCTGAACTGTCCAGGAAGCAGAACGGGAGGAATACAATGTTTGCTAGCAACCCCAGGTTAATGCCCCGCAATTGACAATTGTCAATCGCCAATCAGGAGTTGAGGTATTCCCTCATCGCCTTGGCGAGCGTTTGGAAGGTCCACCGGCGGCGTTCGTCGTCGCACTCCAGCAGGGTCACGCGGTAGCCGTCGCGCTTGCAGCAGAAGCCCGTCAGCGGCACCACGCAGATGCCCGTCGCGCCCAGGAGGTAATAGACGAACCGCTGGTCGTTGGGACCGCCGGTGACCAGGTCCTCCACCAGCTTGCGGACGGCGGGATTGTCGATCCGCAACGTCTGGCGGTTGTTCAGGACCCCGTCCTCGAACATCACCGTCAGGTAGAACGCCCCGGAGGGGCAGTTGACCTTCACGCCGGGGAGGGTGCCCAGAAGCTGGCAGGCCTCTTTGGCGCGGGCCTCGTAGATGCCGGCGCGCTTCTGGAGGTGGGCGGGGTAGCGCGGATCGCCCAGGATCCGCGGGACCGCCAGTTGCGGCATGGTCGTGGAGCACACCTCCAGGCGCTTGCTCGCCAGCAGCGAATTGACGTAGACGTCGAACATCTTGTCGCGGTGGCGATTGAGCACCTCGATCCACCCGCAGCGGCTGCCCGGCCAGGGCACCTCCTTGCTGACGCCGCGCATCACGAGGCCGCAGACGTCCCCGATCACCTCCGACAGGTGCAGCGTCTTGTGCCCGTTGTAGACGATGTGCGTGTAAATCTCATCGGCGATCAGGAACAGGTCGTGCTCCCGCGCGATGGCGACGACTTCTTCCAGGACCTCGCGGGGGTAGACGGCGCCGGTGGGGTTGTCGGGGTTGATCAGGAGGATCGCGGCGATGGAGTCGTTGTAGTGCACCTTCAGCCGCAGGTCCTCCAGGTCCGGCAGCCAGTGGTTGTACGGATCGAGCTCGTAGGTCAGGTGCTCGTAGCCGCTGTGGGCGGCCTCAGCGGAGGAGTGCGTGCTGTAGGCGGGCGTGGGACCGATGACCCGCGCGTTGCGGGCGAGGAACCCGTAGACCTTGGCCACCGCGTCCCCGATGCCGTTGAAGAAGATCACGTCCTCCGGCGTCACCTGCGCGCCGCCGCGCTTGTTGATCTCCTCGGCCAGGAACCGCCGCGACTCGGGCACCCCGGCTGTGTCGCAATAGGCCCAGGCCACGTCCTGGTCCACGATCTCGCGCAGGATGTCGCGGATCCAGGGAGCGATCTTCTCGCCCTTCTGGACCGGATCGCCAATGTTCTCCCAGATCATCTCCAGCCCCAGGTCGCGGAACTTGTAGGCCACCTGGACGATCTCGCGGATCGCGTACGTCAGCGAACCCGCACCGGCATGGACAATGTTTCTACGCATGGCAGTGGGCCTCTGTGTGACTGTTCTGTTGTCGGCCAGGCACCGCGGCCGACTAGAGCCTCTCGGCGATCTGGACGGCGTTCAGCGCGGCGCCTTTGCGGACCTGGTCCCCGCTGACGAACAGGTCGATGCCGCAGCCGTCGGGCTGGGAAATGTCCTGGCGGATGCGGCCGACCAGGATGTCGTCCTGGGAACTGGCGTCCAGGGGCATGGGGAAAACGTTGTTCTTGCGGTCGTCGACGATCCTGACGCCCGCCGCGCGCGCGAGGATCTCCCGCACCCGCCCCTCGCTCATCGGGCGGGTGAACTGAAGGTTGATCGCCTCGCTGTGGGCGCGCATCACCGGCACGCGGACGCAGGTGGCCGTGATGAGCAGACCCGGGCAGTGGAAGATCTTCCGCGTCTCGAGGACCATCTTGTTCTCTTCCTCGTTGTACCCGTTATCCGCGATGGCGCTGTTGTGGCTGAACACGTTGTTCACGATCACGTGCGGGAACTTCTTCTTCTCCACCGGCTGCCCGGCGGCGAAGGCCTTGATCTGCTCCGCCAGCTCCCACATGCCCCAGGCGCCCGCGCCGCTGACGGCCTGATAGGTGCTGACGACGATCCGCCGGACGGGATTCACCTGGTGCAGTGGCCAGACCGGCACGTTCATGACGATCGTGGAGCAGTTCGGGTTGGCGATGATGCCCTTGTGGCTGGCGATGTCCTGGGGGTTGACCTCCGGCACGACCAGCGGCACCCCGTCGACCATGCGGAAGGCCGAGGTGTTGTCCACCACCACGGCCCCGGCCGCGACGGCCGCGGGGACGAACTTCCTGGAGATGCTCCCCCCGGCCGAGGCCAGCACCAGCTCCACGCCCGCAAAGCTCCGCTCGGAGAGCTCCTCGACGACTAGGTCCTGGCCGGCGAAGCGCAGCGACTTGCCGGCCGAGCGCGCACTGGCCAGCAGCTTCAAACTCGACAGCGGGAACCGGCGCTCCTCAAGGACCTTGAGGAACTCTTGTCCCACGGCGCCGGTGGCGCCTATGATTGCCGCACGCCAAGCCATTTCTGCACCTTGAAAGACACCTCCAGCCGGGAGCTGGCCCGGAGAACCACCAATCTACCACGCCCCCACGGGGTGAGTCCAAGGTTTTCAAGGACAGGACTGGCGGGCTGTGGTATTCTATGCCGCGATGCACGGAGGATGTTCGCGTCGCCCCGTGGCGGCGGGAGGGTCGGAGATGGAAAGCTTTCTCACGGCGGAGGTGTCCGCGTCGGCGGTGCGGTGGAACCTCGCGCTGCTGCGCGAGCGCCTGTCGCGCGGATGCAAGCTGTGCGCGGTGGTCAAGGCGGACTGCTACGGCCACGGCCTTCGCGCGCTGCTGGGCGTGCTGGCGGCGGAGGCGGACTGGCTGGCCGTGGCCACGCCGCAAGAGGCGCTGCTGCTGCGCCGGCTGGGGTACCGTCGGGGCATCCTCATGTTCTTCTCCGCCTGCGCGCAGGACGGCTCGGGCGGTGCCCGCGAGGCCCTGGAGGACTTGATCGCCCGCGAGGTGACGCTGACGGTCGTCTCCGCGGCCGAGCTGGACGCCGTGGAAGCTGCCGCCGTCCGCGCGGGCAGGCCGGCGGCCGTGCACGTCAAGGTCGACAGCGGCATGGGGCGCAGCGGCACCCCCGCCGAGGATCTTGCGGCGCTGGTGGCCGAGGTCCGCCGCCGCAAGGCCGTGACGCTCACGGGCGTCTACTCGCACCTGGCGACGGCGGACGAGACCGACAAGGAGGCCGCCTGCCAGCAGCTCGCCTGCTTCCAGGCCGCGGTCGCCGCCGCGGGCGGCGGGGCGGGACTCGTGCTGCACCTGGCCAACTCCGCCGCCACCATCGACCTGCCGGAGACGCACCTGGACATGGTCCGCCCCGGCATCGCCGTGTACGGCTATCAGCCCTCCAACGAGATGACCCACCGCCTGCCGCTCCGCCCGGCCATGCGCGTGACGGGCAGACTGATGCAGATCAAGGCCATCCCGGCCAGCAGCCGCTGCGGCTACGGACTGACGTACACCTTCCGCCGCGATAGCCGCGTGGGCCTGGTGCCGGTGGGCTACGCGGACGGCTACCTGCGGACCTTCTCGTCGCGCACGATCATGCGCGTGGACGGGCGCGACGTGCCGGTCTGCGGGCGCGTGTCCATGGACCAGGCCATCATCGACCTGACCGACTGCCCCACGGCTGCGGTGGGCGATGAGGTGGAGATCATCTCCGCTGACCCGGCCGCTCCCCACAGCGTCGAGAACCTCGCGCGCCTGGCCGGCACGATCCCCTACGAGATCACCTGCCGCCTGGGCCGGCGCGTGCGGCGCGTGCTGGTGAAGTGACGCCCTATTGCGGGTCGCGGATTTCGGACTTGTCCTCCGTAGCTGCGCAACAGCGAAGGAGGATTGCGGATTGGGGCGCGGCGGCTCCTCTGCTTGAAGCCCCTCGCGTGAGCGAGGGGATGCATCGTCGGATAAGGCTCGAAGGCGGACCATCCCCCGGCTCACGCCGGGGGCTTCCCAGAGGCCGGGAGGTCTTCATACGTCGGCGAGAACTGTTTGGGCAAGTCGGCGTAGTAAAGCAAGACAGAGCAAAGCTGGGAGGTCTCCTCCTTCCCCCAGCTGGAAGTGACAGAGCAGGCCCGCTCCCCTCCGGCGGGTCTGCTTTTTTGCGTCGCGATTATGCCCTGACGCCGGGCGCCGCGCTTGGATGGCTGCTAAAGCCCGGCGCCCTTGCGCCTGGGCGGGGCGGGCAGGTTCAGGCGGGCCATCACCTCCTGGAGGTCGGCCCAGACCTTGCTGCGGACGTCCGCGGTGTATTGCCGCAGCACAAAGGCCGGGTGGAACGTGGGCATCACGTCGATGCCGCCCAGGCCGGGAATCAGCAGCGGCAGCTTCTGCCACTGCCCGCGGAGCTTGGTGATGCCGACGGGGGTGTCCAGCAGCTTTTGCGTGGCCGGGTTGCCCAGGGTGACGAGGACCGCAGGCGCGAGGATCTGGAGCTGCCGGAGCAGGTAATCGCGGCAGGCGTCGGCCTCGTCGGCCGCCGGGGAGCGGTTGCCGGGCGGGCGGCACTTGACGACGTTGCAGATGTACACGTCGGACCGCTTCAGGCCCATCGCGGTGATCATCCGCGTCAGCAGCTCCCCGGCCCGGCCCACGAAGGGGCGCCCCGTGCGGTCTTCTTCCTCACCCGGGGCTTCACCGATGAACACGATCTGGGCCGTGGGGCTGCCCTCACCGAAGACCGTCTGCGTGCGCCCTTGGTGCAGGCGGCACTTCGTGCACCCGCGAACCTCGTTGACGTCCATCGCTTGCAGCGCCGCGGCCCTTTCCTCGGCTGTCATGGCCGGAGCGCCCGCAGCGCTGGCGGCCGGGGGGGGCAAGGGATTGCGCCCGGCGGGCAAGAACGGATCGCTAAAGAGCAGTTCGCCCTCCAGCATCTGCCGGGCGGTGGACTGGAGCTTGCGGCGGTCGTCGCTCATGCCCGGATTGTAGCCCCTCACCCCGCGCGCGACAACGCGTCAGGCCCGGGCCGCTCCCACCTGGGCGTCAGCCAAGACCCTCACCAGTCGCGCGGGCGTGTGCTTGTCGCCCTGCGCGGCGCCTTCGACGGACGCTAAGACCACCTGCCCCGGGCGCAGGCCGTCAGCATCGAGAGTCACTGTGAAGTAGCGATCGGTGCGGGCGAGCCACCCTGGCCGGCCGTCGCGAGAAGGGCCTTCGACGATGGCCTGGAGGGTTTGCCCGACGAACTGGCTGCGGTACGCGCTGGCCAGCTCCGCCTCCAGGGCGGCTAGTTGAGCCATTCGCTGTTTGACCACCGCTGGCGGGGGCGCCTCGTGCCGCCACAGCCACGCGGCCGTCGGGGGATGGGGCTGAAGGGGAAGGCGTGGATCTTGGCGAAGCCCGCGTGCCTCGCCGCGGCGAGCGTGGCGGCGAAGTCGGCCTCCTCCTCGCCCGGGAAGCCCACCAGGATGTCGGTGGTGATGGCCGGGCGGTCCAGCGCCGCCCGCAGCCGAGCGACGGCGTCGAGGAACTGCTCGACCGTGTAGCGGCGGTTCATCCTCCGCAGGATGCGGTTGCTGCCGGACTGAAGCGGCAGATGGAAGTGCGAGGCGACGGTGCTTGTTTCGGTGCAGGCGGCCAGGAGCTCGTCGGTGATGTCGAGGCATTCCAGGCTCGACAGCCTCAGCCGCCATAGCCCGTCGATCGCGGCCAGGCGGCGGAGGAGGTTCGGCAGTTGCGACCTCTGCTCGCCCCAGCGGCTGCGGACGGCCGTGTCACGCCCGTAGGCGCCCAGGAACACCCCGCACAGGACGATCTCCCGGTGCCCGGCCGCCACCAGGTCGCGGCACTCGCGCTCCACCGCCTCGGGGGGGGCGGGACCCCAGCCGGCAACGGAGGTAAGGCACGATGCAATAGGCACAAAACGCGTCGCAGCCGTCCTGGACCTTGACGATTGCCCGCTGCCGGCCGGGGAAGGACCGCAGCGGGGGCAGGGGGGCAGTTGCGGGCAGATTGTGCTTGACCGCGGCCTGGCGGCGTGCTTTGATGGTCATCGGTGTGGAGGTGGGGAACTCGGAGGCTGTGGCGGAGGCGAGGTTCCCACCGGCCCCACCCCCAGCGGAAGGTTGTTCCCGCCCAAGTAATCCCACGGAGGCCCGGCCGGCGCCGGGACGGGCCAGCAAGGCCCCCGCCCGCAGGATGCGGGTCGAGAGGTCATCGTGATGACCGGCCATGACCGCCTTGCCCGGTGGTACGCCCAGATGCGCCAGCAGTCCGGCGAGTCGTCGCGCGTCGTAGTCGGCGTAGCATCCCACGACCAGCACGATCGCCCCGGGTGCGCTTCGCACCGCGTGCGCGAGCGCGTGGCGGCTCTTGGCCATCGCGGCGGCCGTGACGCAGCAGGTATTGACCACCCGCAGCTCGACCGGTGCGGCGCTGCGGCGGTCCGTGGGCGTCAGTCCCGCGCCCAGAAGGGCCTCGGTGATCGCGGTGCTTTCGTATTGATTGACCTTGCAGCCCAGGGTGGCGATCCCGAAGCGCGCGGGTGGGGGCGTTTGGGGCGCGTGAAATGGTGCACCGGCCGTCATGATCTTGTCGTAAAAAACCGACAACACTGTTATAGGCTTGGACGGCCCGGCCGCCCAGGGTGCGGTGCGCTCAAGGAGTGCCGATGGCGACGGTGAACAGCGTTTGGGGCATCGACATCGGGCAGTGTGCGCTCAAGGCCCTGAAGCTGCGCGACGCCGACGGCGTGCTTCAGGTGGAGGCCTTGGACATCATCGAGCACGCGCAGATCCTGTCCGAGCCGGACGCCGACCGTGTGCAGCTCGTCCGCACCGCCCTGGAGACGTTCCTGTCGCGCAACGCCGTGGCCGGCAGCCTGGTGGCCGTGGCCGTGTCGGGCCAGAGCGGCTTCACCCGCTTCGTGAAGCTGCCGCCTGTGGAGAGCAAGAAGATCCCCGACATCGTGCGCTTCGAGGCCGAGCAGCAGATCCCCTTCCCCATCGCCGACGTGATCTGGCGGTGGCAGCCGTTCCAGGACACCCACAGCCCCGATGTGGAGGTGGGCATCTTCGCGATGAAGCGCGTCGACGTGGCCGAGATGCTGGATCACTTCGACGAGGTGCAACTGGCCGTCGACGTGGTGCAGATGGCCCCGTTGGCGCTGTTCAACTTCCTAACCTTTGACGAGCAGCTGGCGACCGATGGGGCGACGCTGCTGGCCGATGTGGGCGCCAACAAGACCGACCTGGTCGTGGCCGACGGACCGAGGATCTGGACGCGCACCATCCAGATCGGCGGCAACGACTTCACCGAGTCGCTGGTCAAGGCGTTCAAGCTGTCGTTCCCCAAGGCGGAGAAGCTCAAGCGCAGCGCCGCCACCAGCAAGTACGCGCGGCAGATCTTCCAGGCCATGCGGCCGGTGTTCAGCGACCTGGCCCAGGAGATTCAGCGCTCGGTGGGCTACTACACCGCGATGCGCCGCGAGGCGCGGTTCAAAAAGGTGGTGGGGCTGGGCAACGGCTTCCGCCTGCCGGGACTTCAGAAGTTCCTGGAGCAGCAGCTCAACATCCCCGTGGTTCGGGTGGACACCTACAACAAGCTCACCGGCTCGGGCACCGTGAACGCCCCGATGCTCAACGAGAACGTGCTGTCGTTCGCCGTGGCCTACGGGTTGGCGCTTCAGGGGCTGGAGCTGTCGGCCGTGGGCACCAACCTGCTGCCCGACGAGATCGCGCGCCGGCGGCTGTGGGGGCGCAAGCGTCCGTGGTTCGCCGCCACGGGCGCGGTGCTGCTGGCGGCGCTGGCGGCTCCGTTGTACCGCGCCGTGAACGATCGCTCGGCCCTGGCCCAGGGGGAACCCTACCGGGACGCCGATCGGATCACCCGGACGCTGCGAGAGTGGAGCAATCGGTATGAGGAGATGGTCGGCCGGGCAGGCTCGGAGGCGGAGCCGATCGACCGGTATCGCAAGCTGTTTGGATACCGAGCGTTCTGGCCGGCGTTTCAGGCGGTGCTATCGACGGGCATTGAGGCGTCCTTCGCTTGCCAGAAGCTGTACAACGAGTACTCCGCAGCCACCAACGCCCAGACGCGTGAGCGGATCAAGGGCCTGATCCGCAGCCGCTACCCCACGCGGGCCAACCGACCTGTGGTATTCCTGCAACTGATGCAGGCAGCACCCTTGTCCAGCATCCAGGGCAAGACTGCCGAAACGATGCTCCGTACGGGCGCACCCGGGGAGACGTATGGTGGGTCCGGCTCCACCCTCGGTGGGGCCGCCAGCGAGGGAGGCAAACCCGGCTACTACATCCGGATTGTGGGACGCACCTCCCTCGACCAGCGCCAAGCCAACCCCGTGCTGACGAACCTGCGGAAGGAGCTGGAGAAGGCGGCCAAGGACGTACCGTCGCTGAACATCGTCGGTTACGCCCACAATTTCATCTCGGCCTCGTCCGTTACCGGAGGGGCGATGGCCTCCGGGATGCGCCGGGGTTACACCTACGAGGATGAGCGGGACTATGACCAGGGGCCCCGCTCCAGAGCCCGGCGCCCGGGGGGACCGATGGAGCCCGATCCGCTGTTCCCCGAGGAGGAGGGGGCCGGAGATGTTTACTTTCAGATTGGCCTGATTGTCGCGATCGAAGGCGACGGGGTGACCGAGCCGAATGTCCCGGTCGGGCCCTAGCGGCCGAGGAAGCTGACCATGAAGTTTGTGCGTGAAAACCTTTTCCTGATCGTCGTGGCGGTGATCGTCCTGCTGGGCGGGGGTGGGATGCTGATGGCCTATTTCAAGGTGTCCGGTGACGTGGAGAAGGCCGTCGACGACCGCATGAGGATGGCCAAGACCCTGGCGGGGCTGGAGGGGCGGGGGGCCAATGCCGAGATGGAAGAGGCCGCCCAGAAACGCATCGACGCCATCCGAGCGTCCGCGGACACCGTCAAGAGGATGTGCGTCGAATGGAACCGCGCGCACATGCAGGTGGTGAAGCTGGCCGTCCCCAACTCCCAACTGACCGTGGCAGCCTTCCCCTATGACCCGCAGCTCTACCGTGACGAGGGGCTGGGGTATGTCTTTACGGACACCTACATCAAGACGATGCAGGACCTGCTCAACAGTCTCCATCCCACCAGCCCCCCGACGGATGGCGAGATCCAATCGCAGCAGTTGCAGTGGCAGAACCGGTTGACGCAGTGGAAGCAGATGGAGGCCAGCAAATCGCCTACCCCCACAGGGTACCGACCCGAGGTGGAGTTTGAATCCGACCTGGGAGCCGGAGGCGTAGGGGCGCTGACACCTCTGCCACCTCCGGAGGCAGGGAGCGCGTATGGTCCCAGCCCGATGCCGGCGCTGCCCACGGGTTCCGATCCGTCGGTGGCCGAGGAAGCCAGCAGGAGAGGTCGGGACTCGGCCATGTTGATGAAGGCCCGGCGCGGGGTCGTTTATACCGACCCGTGCGCCTTGGACATGGTGTTTACCGAGGCCGTCCCCGATCCTCCGGTTGCCGGTCTGTGGCAGGCGCAGCTGAACCTGTGGGTCACGTCGGACATCATCGCGGCCATCAACGCCACCAACGAGGAGGCCTTCGCCAAGACCTCCGAGGAAGGCCAACCGCGCGACGTCCTGATGGCCGCGGTGAAACGCCTCGCGAGGATCGACGTCAACGAGAACTATGTGCTGCCCACTGTCGAGGCGGGCCTTCCGGCCAGCCCCTACGCGGATGAGGAGGTAGAGGTGGAGGAGCGCTACGGGGACCCCGGCCAAGGGGTGCGGGCCCGCGCGGCGGTCTTGACCGGACGGGGCTCGTGCAGCGACTACGACGTCCTGCACTATACCTTCACGGTGGTCATGGCCAGCCGATATCTGCCGACGCTGGAGCGGCACCTGCTGTCCCGCAACTACCACACGATCCTCAGTGTGCAGATCCGCCCTGCCGACGCTCCTATCAGCACGGGCGCGGTCGCGGCGTACACGCCGTCCACGGCCAACTACTACTATGGCCCGGAGCCCGTGGTGCAGGTGGAGATTCGGGGTGAGGTGTTGCTCCTGACCGACTGGGAACGCGGCACCTGGGACCCTGGGGCCAACGCGTGGTCGGATCAGTTCCCCCCGCTGATCCCCCCGGAGGCCCTCAAGCAGCAATACACCCGGGCAAGCCCCGCGCTTCGGCCCGAAGATGTGGCGCGGATTCCCGAGGAGCCCGCGGAGACGGGAGGCGCCCTGTAACCGTGCTTGGGAAGGCCGGTGTGCATCCCGCGCGGAGGTGACGGCAATGGCCAAGAGCAGAGCCATGGACATCGTGGAGCAGCACCTTGAGAAGCTCGTGCTTGGCTTATGCCTGCTGCTGTTCCTTGTGGCCGCAGGCTACTGGGGGTTGTCTTCTCCTCGCGCCGTGGAGCTGCCCGGGCCCCGGGGGGGGACGAAGGCCTCCCCCACGGAGGTGGACCGGCAGCTTCAGGACTTGGCCAAGTCGGTCATGAGGCAGGTGGAGGCCAGGGAACCGAACGTGCCACCCGCTCCGGAGTACGTGGCCGAGATCCGCCGCTTGTTCTCCGGTGGCCAGCCCCGGCACGCGATGGGGGCCTTCGGGCCCCCGGCTGTGGCGATCAGCACGACGGAGGGGCCGGTGGTGGTGAAGATCAGTCTGACGGACCTGGTGAGCGTGATGCCCGCCCCCAGCAAGCCCCTGGTCAAGGCCGTCCACGTGCTGCCCAATCGCCAATCGGAGAACCAGACGGATGAGCTTGTGGCCCATGTGGTGGCGATTTACCCCTGGCAGGAACTCCGCGACGCCTGGAAAGAGAAGGTGGGCACGTCGGGGGTGCCCTACGTCCCCACGTCGGTCGGCCTGACCGTCCAGGTGCGGGAGCTGCTCCCCGATGGCAGGTGGAGTTCGCCCAGGAACGTGACAGGAATCTTCGATCCGGTGGTGGACCCCGCGGGCGCACCGATCCTCCTGCCCCAGGTGCCCAGCTACGATGGGACCAACGCCGGGTATCTGGCCCAGCTACGGTCGGCCCTGTCAGCATCCGCCTGGCAGGCCTACCTCCTGGAGCCGAACTACTGGCAGATCTGGTGGCCGGGATACACGTGGGTCGATTGGCGCGTCAATCTGCCGGAAAACGATGTGACCAAAGAGGCTGCGGCGTTGCTGGCCCAGACGGGCGGCACCCTGGGTGCCTCCCCGGAGGGCCTCTATCCCGCACGGCTGCCGCCGGCGCCGCGCCTCATACCGGGGCGAGGTATAAGAGACGAGGAAGAGGAAGAAAGGGAGTCCCCCGCGCCCGCGGTGGCCCTGATCGAGCAGATCCCGGCCCCGGTGGTGCCCACCGTGCCGGAATTCCCCGTCCAAGTGCAGAACGGCAAGGTGTTGGTGTGGATCCATGACGATTCACTCCAGCCGCTGAAGGTGTACCAGTATCGCCTGGGGGTGAAGTTCCTCAACCCCCTGCTGGGCTTTGACAACGTGGTGACCGACCCCAGCT
>JALHTV010000026.1 GCA_022866005.1 Phycisphaerae bacterium | reverse complement strand
GGGACCATCGTCCTGGGCGCCGCGCGGCGGGAGCTGAGCGATGAGCAGTTCCGCCAGCAGATGTTCCAGGCCGTCGGCAAGTATTCGCGCTCCCAGCCGGTGGAAGAGGCCTTGTGGAGCGAGATCGCCGACTGCTGGCATTACCATCGCCTTCGCCTGGACCAGGGGCCTGACTTCCAGGGCCTTGCCCAGCGCATCACCGACCTGGAGGCCTCTCACGGATCGGCCGGCTGCCGAGTGTTCTACCTGGCCGTCACGCCGGACCTGCTGGAGCAGGTGGCGTGCCACCTGGGCAAGGTCGGTCTGAATCGCCCCGCCGTCCAGGACGCCTGCGTGCGGGTGGTGGTTGAGAAGCCGTTCGGCCAGGACCTGCTTTCGGCCCGCGGCCTGAACGAGTGCCTCCTGCGGGTGTTCCAAGAGGAGCAACTGCTGCGGATCGACCACTACCTGGGCAAGGAGACGGTCCAGAACCTGCTGGTGCTGCGCTTCGCCAACGCGGTGATCGACCCGCTGTTCAGCCGGCAGTTCGTGGACCACGTGCAGATCACCACGGCGGAGTCGGCCGGCATGGAAGGGCGCCGCGGGGCCTACTACGAGACGGCCGGGGCCCTGCGCGACATGGTCCAAAGCCACATGCTGCAACTGCTGGCCCTGGTCGCCATGGAGGTGCCCCCGCGCATGGACGAGCGGGCGATCCGCAACGAGAAGGTCACGGTCCTCCAGGCGGTCGCCGCGATAACGCCCGAGCAGGTGGCCCAGCGCACCGTGCGCGGGCAGTACGTGGCCGCCGGGGACCGCATCGGCTACCGCCAGGAGCAGGGCGTCTCCCCGGATAGCGACGTGGAGACCTACGCCGCGCTGACGCTCCACGTGGACACCTGGCGGTGGGCCGGCGTGCCGTTCCACCTGCGGACGGGCAAGGCCCTGGCGGCCAAGACCAGCCAGATCGTGCTGGTGTTCAAGCGCGAACCGATCAACCTGTTCGGCGAGCTTTCCTGCGACGTCCGCGGGGCTAACCGGCTGATCATCCGCATCACGCCGAATGAGGGCATGAGCCTGGTCATCGACGGCAAGGTGCCGGGGGTGGACATGATGCTGCGGCCGATGAAGCTGGACTTCAGCTACGGGGCCTCATTCGCCTCGGCCTCTCCGGAGGCCTATGAGCACCTGCTGCTGGATGCCATCACCGGTGACGCGACGCTGTTCCTGCGGAACGATGAGGTGGAGGCCGCCTGGCGGATCGTGGACCCGATACGGGCTTCATGGAATGCCACGGGAATGCCGAAGCTTATAATGTATCCGGCGGGTAGCCAGGGGCCGGATGAGGCCCGTCGTCTGTTGGGCGACCCCTACAAGGATTGGTTCCCGCTATAGAGTGGGGCAGGCGGTGCGACCATGGCCAAGATGGAGCACCACGCAAGAGTCATTGTCGAGCGGACCGCTGAGCAGGCGACCGCGGCTGCGGCGAACCTGTTCAAGACGATCGTCTGCGAGGCGGTCGGCCAGCGCCACCGTGCGCACGTCGCCCTGGCCGGCGGCACGACGCCCCACGCGCTCTACCAGAAGCTCGCCGCCGACGCCACCAGCGGGGAGGTCCCCTGGCGGGAGGTGGAGGTCTTCTTCGGCGACGAGCGCGACGTGCCGCAGGACCACGTCGAGAGCAACTATCACATGGCCCAGCGGGTGCTGCTGGACCACGTGCCCATCGACCCGTCGCGCGTGCACCCCATGCCCGCCGACGCCCAGGACATGCAGGCCGCCGCCGAGCAATATGAGGCCACCATCCGCAAGGCCGTGCCCGCCGAGGGGGGGCACGTGCCGCGGTTCGACCTGGTCCTGCTGGGCATGGGCGGTGACGGCCACACCGCCAGCCTCTTCCCCAACACCGACGCCCTCAAGGAGCACCATCGCCTGGTCTACGCCGGCTTCGTGCCGGTCCTGGGGCGCAACCGGATGACCTTCACCTATCCGCTCATCAACGCCGCGCGGAACGTGATGTTCCTCGTGACCGGCGGGGACAAGGCCGAGGCCGTGCTGGGGGTGCTGGGGGACAGCGACGAGATTCGCAAGCAGCTTCCCGCCGCGGCCGTCAAGCCCACCAACGGCTGCCTCATCATGGTCCTGGACTCCGCCGCCGCACGCCTCACCGGCATCGCCCCAGCGGGGGCGTGACGGGATTGACGATTGACAATTGCCGATTGGGCGGATGTCCTGGGAGAAGGGGTAGGGTGGGAAGCTTGCTTCCCGCCTAACGATCTTGCGAAGATTCCGCGGGTAACAACTTAGCCGCCCTACGGGCTTGGGGGAAGGCGAAGGCGTACCCGGGGACGTTGCACGCGATACACCCGCGTGCGATAATCAGACAATGCGGGTTTGCCCCTACGCTAGGAGTGCGGTCTACATCATCCTGGGCGTCTTGTTCATGGGTTGGGTTCCAGGCTGCAATGGGGTTGTTGCCCCCCGAAGTTGGGTCTCTTCTTCCTCCCAATCTGTTCTCACCTCAGATCCACCCGGCGCAACTGTTCTTGTGTCAAACGCCCCGAGTGGCCCTTGGTCGGCAATTCTTCTTCCGGGTGGTAGAGTCGTTCGTACACCAGTGTCCCAATTCAGCCGTCCGAGCGAGTACGTCATGGTCCGATGGGATGACGGCACAGAGAGCGAGCCTCAGTTGTATATGGGTGGTACCCAGACTCTGCATTTCGTACGCGTGGATCGCGGCCTGCAAGGTCAACCGTATCAATACCTATCCTGTGATGTGCGCCTGGTCGCGGTCGGTACCGGAACAATTGTTGAAGAGGCGAGTGGGAGTTGCCCCCCTGAAGACTTGGAAACACTTAGCAGGAGAATCGTGGAGAAGCTGCAGCAAGGAGTCCCGCAGAAAGGTGCTTCTGTGGCTGTATTGACTTTTCGGAATCGTAGTGGCACAGAAGGAGGGGCAACCGGATGCGAGGAGCTTGCAGACAAACTGACAGGTGCACTTGTCGCGACTAAGTGGTTCAACGTAAGGGAACGAATCGACCTCAGATCTGTTCTTGGGGAGAAGGACCTACAGTTGTCACAGATAGACTCCGCAGAGATTGTCCAAAACCCTGTACTTCGGTCCAGAATCGAGGGGGTCGAATACGTCGTAATCGGGGGGGCGACGGTCACAGAGCCCCCTAGATGACGGTCTGATCTCATCTGTGCGGGTTGATGCCCGCAGAATCAGTCAAAGCCCGTCGATCTTCGCGGCCAGGATAAAGTCGCTCTCGCACAGGCCGTCGATCTTGTGCGTCCACAACTCGATGCGGACGATTCCCCAGGTGAAATGGATCCAGGGGTGGTGGCCCTCCTGCTCGGCGAGCGCCCCCACGCGGTTGACGAACTCCAGTGCCTTCGCGAAGTTGGTGAACTTCCACGTCTTAGCGAGGTGGTGCTCGTTGACCAGCTCCCAGGTCGGCACCTGCTCGTGATACGCCCGCAGCTCATCGCCCTTGAGCGGCGCCACACCGCCCTTGCACGGTACGCATTTCTGGTCTGCCAGACCCATCGCCTCAGTCCTTTGCGGTCAGCGGTCATTCTTGAAAGCCCCCGCCGTGAGGTCGCCGACGCTCCATAGCTTAGGCGACGGAGCGCGGGGGATGCTGTTGCTCGCGGATGTTTTCGACATCCCCGTGCCTGCCTGCCGGCAGGCAGGCTCACGCGCGGGGCTTCCTGAACGCACAGCCTCCGCCTCGCGGAGAACCCGTATGC
>JALHTV010000025.1 GCA_022866005.1 Phycisphaerae bacterium | reverse complement strand
GTCGCAGCCGCCGAAGTTCATCGACGGGGCAGTGATCGGAGTAGACCTTTCCATTGGGGGCGATGTGATAGCCTGGGTTCTTGGTCATCAGTTCGTCCAGCCCGGAGTAGAGGCTAAAACGGAGTCTCGAAAGGGCGAGCGTGTCCAGGCCGAGCTCGTGCGCGAACGGCGCGATCTGTAGCATGTCTTCGGCGTTCTCCCCGATGCAGCCGAGGATGAAATAGCCGTGGAGGATCATGCGGCTGCGGCGCAGAACCCTAAAACTCTGGCGAATCCGCGCCACGTCGAGGCCCTTTCGCATGGACAGCAGCGTCTTGTCGTGAGCGGACTCGACGCCCAGCATGAGCATGGAAAACCCCGCCCGCTCCATCTTACGTAAGACGTCCGGACGCCGGGCGACTTCCAGGCGCGCGTTGACGAAGTACCTCTTCCGGATGCCGCGGGCGAGGATCAGGTCGCAGATCCGCTCGACGCGGTCCATGTCGTACGTGAACAGGTCGTCGGTGAACCCGACGAGGCGAGCCTTGATCTCGCCCAGCTCGTTGACGACGGACTCCGGTGATCGAGCCGTCCACGGACGCTTCCCGCCCCACGGATTGCGGTTGAACGAACAGAACGTGCAGTTGAACGGGCAGCCGCGCGACGACGCGATAGCATCGATTCGCAGGCCCGAGTCGACGCCCATGATCTTGATGGCGTACGGCTGGCGGCGGAGGCCACGGGCGGGGTACAGGTCGTCTCGCACCGCGCTCCGCGTGCGGTTCGGGTTGTGGTGGACGCGCCCGTCCCTGCGGAAGCTCAGCCCGGTGATTCGCTCCATCGGCACGCGCCGACAGATCTCCTCCATCGCCTCCTCCCCGTCGCCGCGGACGACGGCATCGATGTTTGGGAACTCCGCCAGCCACCGGTCCGGACGCTCGGTGGCGTGCCTCCCGCCAATGACCGTCGGAATCCCCGGAGGCACGGAGCGGATCTCCTCCTCCAGGAAGTCCCGGTCAAGGTCCCAGTTGACGGAGAAGCAGACCAAGTCGGTTTCCGGGCGGAGGAAGTCGATCGTTCGACCGGGCTCCATGCGCAAGTCGACCAAGTCCAGCGATTCGGCGTATTGCCGGACGACGGCAGCGATGAACTCAAGCCCCAGCGGCGGGAAAAACCCCGATTCGTTGAGTTCCCGCCGATAGGGATACACGCACAGCGCGTGTCTGAATGTTGCCGGCCTGGTTGGCTCGTTCATTGCCTCACACTTGCATCAGCCGGTTCCTGCGCCGCAGGAGGCCATGTTTCAATGGAACAATAGTCGGTAGGGACTGTAGACGCAAGGCACGTGCCGGCCATCAGGCGTTACCGGCGGGACGGGACTTCTGGATCAGGTCCTGCTCGATCTTCTGCCTAGCGTCCTTGTCCTTCTCGGCATGCACGCAGATGCAGTTGGCGCCCCGTGCGGAAATGGACGGATCATCGTGGGGCAGGGGTTGGCTGAGATTGTCGCTCTGGCCAGTGCATATCTTCTTGTGCACGAAGCCGCTCTTGGACTTGCCCTGTTTCCGCTGAGTGACAACTAGATGGGGCGGGATTCGAACGCATGACCCGCCGGTTATGAGCCGACTTAGCCAGCCATCCTGAACCGCCTCCAGAACGCCTGCCCAACCCAGAAACGAATCAAGCCCTGGGCGTCCGGCCCCCACCCGCCACGCCACGGGTCGGCTACTGCTTCGTCAGTTCGTACAACCCATGGCCGATGTAGCGCAGCCTGCCCTGACGGACCAGTTCCTGCCAGACGGATTCGGGCCACTCGATCGGCGGGATGATGGCGGCGGCCACACGCGAGTCCGTGCCCTTGGACAGCGGGTTGTGGCTGTTGATCTGCGATTCTTCGTCCAGACGCGTGAGTGCCAGCCGCTTGCGGAACGCCCGCAGGGCTCGCTTGCAGGTTTCCTCGCTGGGGGCGTCGGCGTGCGGCGGCCCGGCCGCTGCGGCAGGGGCGCGAAGCTGATCGATCAGCTCAGTCAACTGAACCACGTCGCGCATCCCCACGACATGCGTCACGCGCACGGAAGGCAGGTCGGTCTTCTGCAGCAGGTTGTACACCTGCTTCCATTCGCCTGCAGCCCGACGAGGATCATCGTAGCCTCGGATGGCGGTCATCAGTTCATCGAGTTTCGTCACTGGGGTCGGGTTGCTGGTCATGCGCGGGCTTTGCTTTCAGGCCTTCCTGATTTCAGCCGCCACGGCTCGTGCATTCCGAAGAGCAGCGTCCTCCAGAGGACTCCCCCCGGAGTCGCCCATCACATCGCAGCCCCCACTCTGGTGGCAAATCGCAAAAAAACTCAAACCCGAACCCCGCAGCCGTTCCCGCAATGCCGCTTCCATGCGGCCTGCTTCTTGGGAGCCCGATACCGTGACGAGCTTGTAGTGATATCTGGGGACTGGTGGTTTTTCTCTGCCTTTCACGGTCATCTAGCTCCTTAGTCACGTCTTTGTGAGCACATTGGCCGGCGGATAGATCACGGCAGCGCTAGAGCCCCCGGCAAACGTCTATGCGGTGATCGCATTGTCCTCGTCGTATCCGTCCTTGTCAATGATTCGCCCCGTCCGATCTCAGGCCGGGATTCTCTCCCGCCGCCGCCGAGCCTTGCGGTCCTCTCGGGCGGCGGCCGGTTTGGCGTCTCGGGCCGCCAAGATGGCCTCGGCTCGCCCTGCGCCACAGTTCTGCTCCGCCCATTGCAGGGCCGCTTTTCCGGTGACGGCTAGGGGGATTCGGAGGCGTCGTTCGGCTTGGCGGCGGAGGGGTCCGTGGAGTCGGCGTTCTTGCGGGCCTGTTTGAGCAGGCGCTTCTGCTCCTGCTTCTTTTTCCTGGCGAGCTCTTTCTGTCGCTTTTCGAAGTTGAACTTTGGCCTTGCCAACTCGACCGCCTTTCGTCGCGCCCCGGTGTGCCGATGCCCGGATGATTGTCGTGTAATGGTTCAGCGCGAATTGGACTTCTGTCCTCTTCCGCCAAGCCATTGATCCGCCCGACCGCCGGGCGGTCACGCTTCACCCGTCTGCAGCGGATTGTACAGGCAACGGGGGCACGTGTGCAGTGGTATTCCTGCCGACACGACAAGCCAGCGCGAGTGCTTCTGGCTCCTTGATGGGCCTGGCGGTCATACAGCAGGGCGGGCCGGTGTTCTTGCCGGCACGCCCTGCTTAAGCGTGATATGCTCGCGAATGTTAGTACCGACCACCACGGCCGCCACCACCGTAGCCGCCGCGGCGACCGCCGCCCGGCCGCTCCTCGCGGGGCTTGGCTTCGTTGACGGTCAACGCCCGGCCGTCATATTCCTTGCCGTTCAGTGCGGCGATCGCCGCCTGGGCTTCCTGGTCGCTGGACATTTCGACAAAGCCGAAGCCTTTGCTGCGGCCGGTCATCTTGTCCATGATCACCACGGCGCTCTCGATCGTGCCGTGCTGTGAGAACAACTGCGAAAGGTCCGCGTCGGTCACATTGTACCCGAGGTTTCCGACATACAACTTCTTGCCCATGAGAGTTCTCCTGTCATAAGGGCGCTTGGATCCTGTGTTTTAGCTTTCCCGGATCCTTCCGAAAGGGGCTGCGATTCCAGCCCAGGGAGTCAGGACCGGCAACCGCCGGCCCCAGTCCACGTGAATTATCATTCGCGATGCATTGAAAGTCAAAGCAGTAACTGCCCATCGACAATGCCCCGGGAAGACAGCCTGGCCTCACTGGCGGGGGCAGGATTCGAAACCGCGACCCGCGGATTATGTCGGAGCTCCGGTGGCAACCTGGCGCAAGTCCTGGTATCATAAGGTAGACTGAGTTATTCGGGGGGACACGGGAGCGACGGATGCAGGGAGAACTGGGCCAAGTCCAGACGGTTGCGTTGGTCAGCAGCTACGTGCCCCGCCGGTGCGGCATCGCGACGTTCGCCAAGGACCTTCGCGACACGCTGGCCGCCGAGCTGGGCGACCGCCAGGCCTTCGTGGTGGCCATGGACGACGTGCCGGAGGGCTACAAGTATTCACAGGAGGTGCGGTTCCAGGTTCCCGACCATCTGCAGGAGGAGTACCGCACCGCGGCCGACATGCTGAACATTAACCAGGTGGACGTCACGATCATTCAGCATGAGTTCGGCATCTACGGGGGAGAGGACGGAAGCTACCTGCTCGACCTGGTGTGCCGGCTGCGGATGCCGGTGGTGACCACGCTGCATACGGTCCCTCAGAACCCCTCGCGCGGCCAGAGGGCCGTCATGCGGGACCTGGCCCGACACAGCGACCGGCTGGTCGTGATGACCTCGAAGGCCAACGAGATCCTTGGAGACGTGTACCAGGTTCCGGTGGGAAAGATCGCCTGCATCCCGCATGGGGTCCCCGACGTTCCGTTCGTCGATACGGCCTTCTTCAAGAATCGATACGGCCTGGCAGATCGCTTGGTCCTGTTGACGTTCGGCCTACTGTCGCCGGGCAAGGGCATCGAGGTGGTTCTCCGCGCGATGCCGCGGATCGTGGCGGCGCACCCGGAGACGATGTACGTCATTCTGGGGGCCACGCACCCCAACCTGCTCCGGCAGGAAGGCGACGCTTACCGCGATTCCCTGGAGCGAATGGTGGAGGAACTGGACCTCGGCGAGCACGTGGTTTTCCACAACCGCTACGTCAGCCTGGAGGAGATGTGCGGGTATATCGGCGCGGCGGACCTCTACCTCACCCCGTATCACAACCCCGAGCAGGTCGCCTCCGGGACGCTGGCCTACGCGGTCGGGGCGGGCAAGGCCGTGATCTCGACGCCGTACTGGCACGCGCAGGAGCTGCTGGCCGCCGGCCGGGGCCGGCTCGTCCCCTTCAAGGACCCCGATGCGATGGCACTCGCGATTCACGAACTGATCGAGGACCCCAGCGAGCGAACCGCCATGCGAAAGCGGGCCTATATGCATGGCCGCGCGATGGTCTGGAAGGAAGTCGCCAAGGGCTACTTGGCGACGGCCCGGGATCTGATGCGGGACCGCCACGTGCGCCCGCGGCCGCTGCGGGCGTTTCGGCCCGAGCGCATCGTCACGGCCCTGCCGGACCTGAACCTGACCCACTTGCGACGGATGACGGACAACACGGGCATCCTCCAACACGCGATCTATGTGGTCCCGGACCGCCATCACGGCTACTGCACGGACGACAACGCCCGGGCGCTGGTGGCGGCCCTGATGTACTACGCCTTGCGCCGGGATGTGACGATCCTGCCCCTGGTGGATATCTACTTGTCGTTCCTGTACCACGCGTTCAACCCGGAGAACCGGCGGTTCCGGAATTACATGAGCTATGACCGCAAGTGGATGGAAGACGCCGGCAGCGAGGATGTGCATGGTCGGGCGATCTGGGCGTTGGGTCTGGCGGCGGTCATGGCGCCCAACGAGGCCACCCTGTCCTTCGCCACCCGGCTGCTGAACGCAAGCCTGGAAACCTTGGAGGGCTTGTCCTCTCCGCGAGCGTTGGCGTTCGCCCTGGTGGGCCTGCATGCCTATCTGGAGCGGTTCTCCGGCGACACCAACGCGCGGCGGGTGCGGGCCCTCCTGGGCGGGCGCCTCTATGAACGGTTCGTCGCCCACGCGACCGGCGACTGGCCTTGGTGCGAGGACGCCGTCACCTACGACAACGCCAAGCTCCCGAACGCCCTGATCCTGTGCGGCCAGTGGATCCCCGACCCGCGCATGCTCCAACAGGGCCTCCGCAGTCTGAACTGGCTCATTCAGCTCCAGACCACCGCCGGGGAAAGCGTCAGCCTGATCGGCAACAAGGGATGGCTTTCACGAAACGGTGTGCGTGCCCGGTTCGACCAGCAACCCGTGGAGGCGATGGCCACCGTCAGTGCCTGCGCCGACGCCTACTGCGCCACCAAGGATCCCATCTGGCCGCATCACGCGCGCCGATTCCTGGACTGGTTCACCGGCAGCAACGACACCCGGTCCATGATTTACGATTATCAGACCGGCGGGTGCCGCGACGGCCTGTATCCCGACGGGCCGAACCTCAACCAGGGCGCCGAGTCCACGTTGTCATGGCTGATCTCACTGCTGACGGCGATGAAGCTGGAGCAGGCCGTGGCCTTGGCGGACGCCGCCGAAACGCCAGCACCCGCGACGGAGAACACGACATGACCGAGGAGGGTTCGGCCCCGCATGTGGCCGTCTGGGCGGATGAGGGCGGCTGTCTTCCGGCCGTGCGGCGCCTGCCGGTGCAGTTGTACGGCGACGAGCGACACGTCGTGCATTTGCCGCTGATCCCGGTGGGGGCCCGGATCTGTTCCCTCTTCGAGCGGATCGACCGCCTGCCGGAGGATCGGGTGGTCGCATGTCTCGAAGAGACCCTTGCCTCTCACAGCATGCGTCACCTGGATCTCCCTTCGGCCTTTGAGGCCCGGTACCGCGACGCACAGTCCTTGATCGGCTGGCGGGCGGACTGGTCCCCAGCGCGGCGGCACCTGGCAGGGGCATACCTGACCATGGAGTATGCCATCGAGGGGGTGGCGCTGTTCAATCCTTCGATCGTGCCTCACCCGGATCAGACCGGCCTGCCGGAGGGCGCAGTGCGGTTCCTCATGAGCCTGCGGGCCACCGGCGAAGGACACGTGTCTTCCATAGTGTTCCGGACCGGCGTGATCGATGCAACCGGGGAGGTCCGGCTGGATCCGCCGCCGGTGAAGCTGGCCCAATCCCGAATCTCTCCCGATCAGCAGTACCTCAAGCACTTGATCCGGAGGAAGCTCCAGGAGATGGGCGTCAGCGGGATGGCAGCCGTGGAGAGCGTGTTGGCGGGGCTCAAGGATACATTCACGATTCCCGAACTGAACCAGGCCGTGGTTGAGTTCCGCAGGCAGGAGTCTTTTCCTCCCGGCGCCCATCGGGCCATTGAAACCCTGATGTGGGTGGCGCGGTCCAACTACCAGGTTCGGCTGCCCCCCCAGGCGGACCTGACCCAGTTGGTCCTCTACCCGGTGATGCAGGAAGAGGCCCACGGCATCGAGGACCTTCGCCTGGTGCGATTCGTTGACGATGATGGGACCGTCGAATACTTCGGCACCTACGTCGCCTACGACGGGCTGCGGATTTTGCCGATGCTCATCCAGACCCGGGACTTTCAGGAGATCGAGGTGCATTCCATCAATGGGGCCGCCGCGCTGGACAAGGACATGGCGATGTTCCCCCGGCGGGTGAACGGGCACTACGTCATGTGTTCCCGGATCGACGGCGAGAACCTGTACATCATGTACTCAGACCTGGTGCACTTCTGGGAGACTGCGGCGTGCGTGGCCGGCCCCGACGCGCCCTGGAACCTTCTGCAACTGGGCAACTGCGGCTCGCCCCTGGAAACCCCGGAGGGCTGGCTCCTCCTGATCCACGGCGTGGGGCCGATGCGGACATACTCCATCGGGGCGATGCTGCTGGACCTGGACAATCCGCTGAAGGTCCGCGGTCGGCTGCGGAAACCGCTGCTGTCGGCGCCCCCCTCCGAGCGGGAAGGCCACGTCCCCAACGTGGTCTACACCTGCGGGGCCATGATCCACGGCGGGACCCTATACATGCCCTTCGCGCTGGCGGACCAATACACCACGATGTGCGCTATCGACACGAGCGAACTCATCCAGTGCCTGCTGACCAGCGGGCCGTGAGGCCGGAGCTGGATGAGGGACGTTCCGCGGCGCGCTCTTCCGGGTTCGCCGGCCCAGCCTACTTCTGGGACCCCATCTGAACCGTCGCCATGGCGGTGGAGATGTTCTTGGTGAACTCGAAGATATTGTCCAGCCCGGTCACCAGGAAGACGCTGTGCCTCCCGGATAACCCCTTCGAAATCATGCGGTGACTTCACGGAACCCATGGTTCGCCCCGCCCATGCGAGCCGAACCATGACGGTTCGGCCCGCTGCCAGCGGAGGCAACCCACTCATAACCCCGTCCCAGGGGCTGGGGAGAGACAAAGAGACTTTCCCGCGAAGGTGCCCGGCGGGGCGGAAGGGGCCCTCCAAGTCGCTTCGTCGCGTTTGGGGGCCCCAGCCTACCCGCGCTCGGACACTATCCGTTGCTTATGTCTATGGCTGTGGCGGCCGTGGAACATGCAACGTTTCCACACGGGCCATGCCCGCCAGACAACCTTCGTGATCGTGCTCAGTGCCGCGTGCTTCCTCGCCTACGCCTCGCCACCGCCATCTCAAGTGCATGTGGCAGCGAGTTAGTGCGGCCTGCGCCGCAGAAAGGCCTTCACTTCGATTGCGTGCCCCTTTGGATTCGCGCCAGAAGCCTACACCGCTCCTGTCTATCCCGAAAACTCCATCCAAACAGTGTAAGGCGTGATATCTGGGGCGTGGCGTGAAAGGACGGCGACCACAGGTGCCGATTGAATCATCCTGCACCATCAGAAGGAGCCGGAAGTGCAGCGGAATATCGCTGGGGCGCAGAGTGCTTCTGACCTCCCACGTCCATGTGGCTCCTCCTGATGAAGTCAGGCTGCTCGTGTATACTAATGGTGCAACCCACCGAGGTAGGCCTTGCTGACGAAAAACGCCTTGAGGAATGCTAAAACCATCTGGATAATGCCCATCGCTACGTCTCCGTCGACCTGCTGCGAGGCGAGATCCTACGACAGAGGCGGGCTGCCGGCAGGTGACGTAAGTGCTGCAGCATCAATGTAGACGGAGTTTTCGGTATGGACAACCCTAGAACAAGGTGAGGTGGCCAATGACACCACCGGCTTTGCAGAAGAACGGAGACGCGGGCCGGCGGGCCCGCCTGCGGATCGTCTGTCCAGCGTATCCCGCCTTCAACATCTATTCCCGCTCGGCGCGAGGCATGACCGCGCTGGGGCCCGTGTGTGTCGCCACGGCCGTCCATGACATCCCAGAATGGGATGCCGAGGTCATCGACGAGAACAACTATCAGCGCGGGCCGACGGATGAGGCCGGCAAGCCGGACCACAGGGCCCTCCAGCAGGCCCGGCCGGCCGACGTGGTGGGACTGTATGGGGGGCTGACCAGCACCATCCCGCGGCTGTTCGAGATCGCGCGCCTCTACAAGGCCCTGGGCGCCCGCACCATCGCGGGCGGGCACCATTTCGTCGAGGACAATATCGAGCAGGCCCTGCACAATGGTGTCGACATCGTGGTCATCGGGGAGGGCGAGAAGACCATCGCGGAACTGCTGACGTGCTTCGACAAAGGCGGGGACCTCTCGGACGTTCAGGGCATCGCCTTTCTGAAGGACGGCCGGCTCGTGCGGACGCCCGATCGGCCGCCGCTGACGGACTTTGAGGAACTTCCCATTCCCGACTTCTCCGTCCTTCGCTACGCCCGGATGAAGCACTACCCGGTGTCGGGCGTCCGCGGCTGCGGGATGAACTGCGAGTTCTGCGCCGTGAAGGGCAAGCCGCGCGGCTCTACCCCCGAGCGCATGATGGAACAGTTCGCGTCGATCTACGAGAAATGGGGCGGCAAGATATTCTTCATCGTCGATGACCTGTTCGGGCAGAACCGACAGGAGACCCTGCGCCTGTGCCAGATGCTGCGGGACTACCAGGACCAGGTCGGGACCCGATTTAGCATCACGGTCCAAATACGGCTCGACAAGGCCCGGGACAGCGAGCTGCTCCGTGCGATGCGCGAAGCGGGGATCAACGTCCTCGCCATCGGCTTCGAATCGCCCATCCCCGAGGAGTTGGCGGCGATGGACAAACACCTGAACCCGGAGGAGATTTTGGGCTTGGCCCGGCTGTACCGCCGGGCCGGCTTCCGGGTGCACGGCATGTTCATCTTCGGCTACCCAGCCCGCCAGGGGCAGGGATTCCATATTGGCGCCGAGGACCGCGTGCGGCATTTCCGCCGGTTCATCCGCAAGGCACACCTGGACACGGTGCAGGTGCTGTTGCCGCTTCCGCTGCCGGGGACGGAACTGACCAAGCGGCTCCGGACCCAGAACAGGATCTTCCCCACGGAATGCGTCGGCCTGGAGTATTACGACGGGAACTTCCCTGTCATCGTGCCCGACGAGCCGCTGACCCCCGAGGATGTGCAGGCGTCCGCCCAGAAGATCATGGGCCGCTTCTACCGGCCGCGCACCATGTTCTCCGTGGGGCTCCACATCGTCTCCTTCCCCGCCATCGCCTTCCGTCTCCACAAGATCAAGTCCGCCTGGGAGAACTGGTACCGAAGGTGGTTGAGGAGCCTGTATCGAACCGGCGGGTGGCTGCTCCTGAGACGATGGACTGCCATGTTCCGGAAAGACGGATTCCTGGATAAACTGGAGGAGGCAAAGAAGCGTCT
>JALHTV010000242.1 GCA_022866005.1 Phycisphaerae bacterium | reverse complement strand
GTCGCCGACTACCGCGATGGCGTGATCAAGGCCATGATCCACGTAAGCCAATAGATTGCGGATCGCGGATTACGGATTGCGGATTAGAAGCGCGATTGCCGATGGGCAATGCGGATGTCTAGAACCGTCGGCATGCCCCATCGGCAATCGCCAGGAGCTTTGAGATGGTCGTCATCATGAAGCCCGATGCAGGGGACAGAGACGTCGCCGGCGTCGTGGAGCGCATCAAGAAATACGGCATGGACGTGCACATCTCCAAGGGCAAGGAGCGCACCCTCATCGGCATCATCGTGGACGAGCGCGAGGTGGACTTCAACTCGCTCGCCGCCCTGCCGGGGGTGGATCGCGCCCTGCCCATCCTCCGGCCGTACAAGTACGTCAGCCGCAACGTGCACCCCCAGGGCCGGACCATCCGCGTGGGCGATGTGGAAATCGGCAAGGGGCTGGTCTTCATCGCCGGGCCTTGCTCGGTGGAGGAGGAGGACACTACGCTGCGGATCGCCGAGCAAGTCCGCCAGGCCGGGGCGCAGCTCTTCCGCGGCGGGGCGTACAAGCCGCGGACCAGCCCGTGGTCCTTCCAGGGCCTACGGGAAAAGGGCCTGAAGATCCTGGCCAAGGTCCGCCGCGAAACCGGCCTGCCCGTCGTCACGGAGATCATGGACAGCGAGGACATCGACCTGGTCGGGCGGTACACCGACGTCTACCAGGTCGGCATGCGGAACATGCGGAACTACTCGCTGCTGGCCAAGCTGGGCAAGGTCAGCAAGCCCGTGCTGCTGAAGCGTGGCGACTCGGCCAAGCTGGAGGAGTGGCTGGCTGCGGCGGACTACGTCGTGCGCAACGGCAACGAGGCGGTGATCCTCTGCGAGCGGGGCATCCGCACCTTCGAGGACTTCACCCGCAACACGCTGGACCTCAACGCGGTCGCCGGGGCGAAGGTGGAAAGCTGCCTGCCCGTGCTGGTCGATCCGAGCCACGGCACCGGGCGGGCAGACCTCGTGCCGCAGATGAGCCGGGCTGCCATCGCCGCCGGGGCCGACGGCCTGCTGCTGGAGGTCCACTTCGACCCGGACAAGGCCTGGTCCGACGGCATGCAGACCATCACCCCGGCCGAGCTGGCGGGGGTCATCCGCGACTGCCAAGCCATCCGCCAGGTCGTCACCGCCAAGGGCAAAGCCTAGAACCCCCGGCGGCTCACCGCTTTGGAGGCTACTTGCCGGGAATTGGGGACTCTCCCCCCGCCGGTTGTGACACCGACTGGCCCCCCGACCAGGCCCGGATGCGTTGGGCCAGTGCGGCGGCGTAGGCGGCGTTGCCGGCGGAGCGGGCCAATTCCATCGCGCGGGTGGCCATCTGGATGGCGTCGCTGCGTCGTCCGGCGGTGGCGTAGGCCGAGGCCAGGACGTCCATCATGTCCGGGCGTGCGTAGTTCGTCAGCTCGCACGCGCGCTGGGCCAGGGTCACGGCCTCGGCGGGTTTGCGGATTGCCGGATCGGGGTAGTTGGCCAGCAGTGCCGCCAGGCTGGTGAGCACGTCGGGCCAGTTCGGCCGGGCCGCCAAGGCCCTGCGATACAGCTCCACCGCCTCGGCGGGGCGTTGCGTCCTGGCGAGCACGAATGCCAGGTTGATCTGGATCTCGAGATTGCCAGGCTGGAGGTTCAGGGCCTTGGTGAGGTATGTCAGGGCGTCCGGGAGGTTCCCGCAGTCCACCATCGTGATGGCCAGGTTGTTCAGGGCGTCCACGTCGTCCGGCTGAGATTCCAGGACCTTTCGCCAGTGCTCCGCAGCCTCGGCGCTGCGGCCCACGCTCCGCAGGTGCAGTCCCAGCAGGGTGTGGGCCTCGACACTATCGGGTTTGATCGCCGCGGCGACGGTGGCCTGCTCGATCACGTCGCGGGCGAGCCCCTTCAGAGACAGGCACTTGGCCAGCAGGATCCGAGGTTCATAGTCCGAGGGGTCGGCGGCCACACCGATCCGCGCGTGCTCCATGGCTTCGTCGATCCGGCCCACGCCCATCAGCACCAGGGCCATGTCCACTTGCACCAGCACGGAATCCTTGCTGACCTTCTCCGCGAGGCGCAACTGGTGCAGGGCTTCGTCGGTGCGGCCCATCATGTACAGCATGTATCCCAGGTTGGCCCGGGCAGGAATCGAGTCAGGATAGATGCGAAGGGCCTCATCGAAGTATCGAGCGGCCTGGAAAATGTCCCCGCGCCTGGCCAGGATGCTGCCGATGTTCGTGTAGGGCCGGTCAAAGCCCTTGTTGAGCTGGATGGATTTCTCGTAGTTCCTCAGGGCGTCGTCGAAGCGGTTTTCCTCATCCTGGGCCCTGCCGAGGTTGTAATAGGGCAGGAAGTGGTTGGGGTAGGTGGCGATGTTGTCCTTCCAGAGCTTGAAGCTGTCGGCGCAGATCTTGCTGCGATGCCAGGCGCCAACGCTGAGCGCGCCCACCACGACCACAGCCGCGGCCTGGACCGCCACCCGCGGGACGTAACGCGTCAAGAACGCCGCGACCCCGCTCACCAAGGCCAGCAGACCGATCATCGGCACGTACTGCCAGTGGTCGGCTACGAAGGAGTACAGGTGATAGTACATGCTGAAGAAGCCCATCACCGGGAACAACGTCACGACAAAGTACGCCAGCGCCACCAGTGCCCCCTTGCACCACGGCCGCAGCCGCCACAGCAGCGCCAGCACTCCGATCAGCGCCAGCCCGGGCAGGTAGTTCACCAGGGCCCTGGGGTCGAAGTCCCAGCGGGGATAGACCATGGCCAGGGGATGCGGCACCACCGCCTTGAGCAGGTAGAACCACGGGGCCATCCCCGCCACGGCCAGGCGGAAGAAAAACCCCTCGTGGGCTGAGCGGATGGGACTGTCCTGGATGACGACGTGCCTCTGGTAGAGGATGCCGAGAATCGACAGCACGACCGCCAGCACGAAGAACGGTGCCGCCTTCAGCAGGTCGCGCCAGGTCACCCGGTCCCGCCGCCACCAGGCCACCAGCAGCAGTACCACCGGCAGCATCACCACCGACGTCTTGCTCAGCAGGGCCAGCAGGAACATGCCCAGCGCCGCGACGTACCACCGCCGACCGGCCCGGTCGTCAAACCGCAGATAGCAGCCCAGGGCCAGCAGGTAGAACACCATCGACAGCGTGTTTTTCCGCTCGGCGATCCACGCCACGGAGGTCACGTTCACCGGGTGGACGGCAAACAATACCCCCGCCAACCACGCCCACCGCACCCCCAGCCGCGCCAGCACCCGCCAGAGGAGCAGCGCGCTGGTGGCGTGAAGGAGGATGTTGGTCACGTGGTAGCCGGCCGCGTGGTTGTGCCATAGACGCCATTCGATCCAGAAGGACGTCCAGGTCACCGGGAAGTAGTCCGGGACGAGCTTGTCCCCCCACCAGTCGACCTTCCACAGCCGCCCCAGCCCGGCGAAGCTGCTGAGATTGGGGTTCTCGGTCAGCAGCCAGTCATCGTCCCACAGGAAGCCACCGCCCATGGCTGGGATGTATACCAGCAGGGTCAAGACGACCAGGACGGCACCCAGCAAGAGAAGCTTGGACCGGTGCGGGGGCAGCAGCGGTGAGGGCTGCAAGACCGAGACCTTCGTGGGCATTTCCCGTCCTGTTCTGGAGTTCTGACCGTATCCTGACGGCTACGTCCCAGAGGTTACACTATTATCGGCCGATCACAAAGGGGGACTGTGCCCCGCCTGGCCAGGCCGGGCGGCCCGTCGGCACCCCAGGGACCTTGCGCGCGGGGCTTTCTGTTCAGGTTCCCCACCCGGCCATCCGATATATGCATTGTCGCCCTTCGCCAAGGATACTGTGTATGGTCACCTGGGAACTGTGCAAGACGCACGAATCGCTCGATCCTCCCACCAAGGAGACCATCGAGCGCGATCGTCGCCGCCAGCTTGAGGTCGTCCAAGCCCTCCGCCGCGCGCTGAGCGAGCGCCTGCTCGGCGCCCGGTAGCCGCTGGCCGCCCTCGACCGACGGGCTGCCCCCGCCGAC
The DNA here is from genome assembly GCA_022866005.1 of Phycisphaerae bacterium. Classification (GTDB taxonomy): domain Bacteria; phylum Planctomycetota; class Phycisphaerae; order SM23-33; family SM23-33; genus JALHTV01. The sequence goes on along the minus strand of JALHTV010000242.1, from coordinate 13,912 downwards.
CCCGCATCGTCAGCCGCCCCCTCCGGTGCGACTGGTACCTGACCCTATCCCACTCCCGCCGTGCGCGCAGGTCAAGGGGCCTGACCATTGGCCGGCCGGAATGCCGGACACGGCGCCGGGGGCCGCATTTCACTGGCATTGTCCGGCAGCCGGTTTAGAATGCCCCCTGACCAGTAAGAAAGGAACGGCTTTATGGCCGGCCTAGGAGTCAACATCGACCACGTCGCGACGATCCGCCAGGTCCGGCAGACGGTGGAGCCGGACCCGGTCTGGGCGGCGGTGCAGGCCGAGCTGGGCGGAGCAGATTGCATCACCTTTCATCTGCGCACCGACCGCCGTCATATCACCGACCGCGACGCCCGCCTGCTTCGGCAGACCGTCCGGTGCAAGCTGAACATGGAGATGTCGCTGGACGACCAGATCGTCTCGGTCGCCCTGGAGCTGAAGCCCGACCAGGCGACCCTCGTTCCGGAGAACCGCAAAGAGATCACTACCGAGGGCGGGCTGGACGTCGTAGCCGGTCGCGCTCGCATCGCCGAGGTGACGCGGGCGCTTCGCTCGGCCGGGATCATCGTCAGCGCGTTCATTGACCCGCTGCCCAAGCAGGTCCAGGCTGCCCGCGACATCGGCTGCGACGCGATCGAGATCCACACCGGCACCTACGCCAACGCCACCGGCCCCGCGGCGACCAAGGCACTGGAGACCCTCCACAGTGCCCTGGAGATCGGACTGTCCGCGGGCCTGATCGTCCACGGCGGGCACGGGCTGACTTACAACAACGTCGGTCCGGTCGCGGCCATGGCAGGGTTCACCGAGTTGAACATCGGGCACACCATCGTGTCGCGCGCGGTCTTCATCGGGATGCGGCAGGCCGTGGCGGAGATGAAGCACCTGCTGGACATGGCCAAGCGGTAGCTGCGGCGGGTCTCCGGGCGCCGAGCGGAGGTGGCACATGAGAACGTTGCTGGTCTACTATTCTCGAACGGGCGTGACGCGCACGGTCGCGCAGGCCCTGGCTGAGCGGTTCCGGGCCGACGTCGAGGAGCTTCACGATCGCAAGGCCCGCACGGGCCCCTGGGGGTGGATCACGGCCTGCATGGACGCCGCATGCAAGCGCTCCACCGAGATCGACCTGCCGGCCAAAGACCCCGCCGCCTACGACCTGGTCCTGATCGGCACGCCGGTATGGGCCTACACGATGGCCCCCGCCCTCCGCACGTACCTGTCGCAGCGCGGTCGGGCGATCAAGCGGGCGGTCTTGTTCTGCACCATGGGCAGCAGCGGCGACCGGCGGACCTTCAGGCACATGGTCCAGTTGATCGGTAAGCCGCCGACGGCCGTGCTGGCCCTGCTGGAAAGGGACGTCCGGTCCGGCATCTTCGCCGCGTCCGTCAGGGACCTGGCCGACCAACTCGGCATGGGCGGTTGATCGCCGCGGACCAGGGGATATAATGGGCGACCCGCCGATGGGCGGGCGGCAGCACAGGGCAGCGACGCCCGGGAGACGCGACATGTCCCAACGCATGAGACTCACCGGTTCCATGGTGGCCTTGGTCACGCCATTTGCCGACGGGAAAGTGGATTATGACGCCCTCGGAAGGCTGATCGAGTTCCAGATCGCCGGCGGCACGCAGGGCCTGGTGCCCTGCGGCACGACCGGCGAGAGCCCGACTCTGGACTACGCCGAGCACGACAAGGTCATCGAGTTCACCGTCGAGCGGGCCGCCGGGAGAGTCCCCGTCATCGCCGGCACCGGCAGCAACTCCACGGCCGAGGCGCTGACCCTGACGCGCCATGCGAAAGCCTGCGGTGCCGACGCCTGCCTGATCGTGAACCCCTACTACAACAAGCCCACCCAGCACGGCATGTTCGACCACGTCGCGCGGATCGCGGAGATCGGCCTGCCGATCGTGCTGTACAACATCCCCAGCCGCTGCGGCGTGGCGCTGACGGCCGAGACCATTGCCAAGATGTACGAGAAGATCGAGATGGTCATCGCCGTCAAGGAGGCCACCGGCAGTCTGGACGTCTCCAGCGAGATCGCCGCCAGTTGCGACATCACGATCCTGTCCGGGGACGATTCGCTGACGCTGCCGATCTGCGCGGTGGGCGGCAGCGGTGCGATCAGCGTGCTGGCCAACATCCTGCCGGCCGAGGTCCGCAAGCTGTGCGACTACATCGCCGCCTGCGACATGGCCGAGGCGTGCACGCTGCACCTCAAGCTCTTCCCGCTGGTCCGTGGCCTGTTCGTGGAGACCAACCCCATCCCCATCAAGGCCGCTCTGGCCATGGCCGGGATGATCCGCGACGAGCTGCGGCCCCCGCTGACGCCGCTGAGTGCCCAGCACCGTCCGCCCCTGGCGGCGATGCTCAAGAGCTTTGGAGTACAGGTGCAGGCATAGGCATCGCCGCGACCTGGCGGTAGATCCGCGTCACGGCCGTCACGACCCCCGCGGGGCTGTGGTGAGCCCGCAGGTGGGCCAGTGCCCCTTCGGCCAAGGCCACCGCCTTGGTGCGATCCTCCAGCAGCGCGGTCAGCTTGGCCGTCAGATCGGCGGAGTTGCCCCGCGCGAAGAGCCGCGCCGTCTGGGCGTCGATCAGGAAGTCGCTCGCCCCCGCCCCGGCCGCCAGGACCGGCACGCCGCCGGCCATCGCCAGCAGGCACGGCATGTCGATGCAGCGGTCCGGCACGGGCGCGACGTAGATATCCGCCGCCTTGAAGATCTCCGGCAGCAACCGCGGCGGCTGGCGGTCCACGAACGTCAACTCCCCGCGCATGCCCAGGACCTCAGTCAGGCTGCGCAGACGCTGCTCCGCGCGCCCGTTGCCCATCAGGAAGAACACGCAGTCGTGGCCGGAGCGCTTCAGGGCGGCAAAACAGCGCACCACCGCCTCGAAGGAGGCAAAGTCGTCCATCGGCCCCCCGGCCACGATGGACACGCGCAGATCGGGGTTCAAGAAGCAGGTAGCCTTGCGGACATGGTAGACACCGGGGCGGACCAGCTCGACCCGCTCGCGGGGCACGACCCGCCACGCCAGGAGCCTCTCGCGAACGCCCTCCGACCCCGCCAGCGCCACCGCCATCGACCGCCGCCGCTGCCTCAGCACCAGGCCATCGCCCAACCCATAGCTGCTGACGATGCAATTCAGCCCCGCCAGGCGCCCCAACTCGGCCGCGAGCCCCCAGGTGTCGGCGTCCAGGGCGTGCAGCAGCCGGACCTTCCGACGGCGCAGCTCGCGGGCCAGGGCTTCGACGCTACGCGTGAACCGGCCCAGCCACCGCGTCCGCCCGTGAGGGACCGTCTCCACCGGCGGGCTGGGCAGTTCCTGGACGTCGGCCCCCGAAGGGCACACGGCCACGATCTCGATCAGCTCGTCCATCAGGCCGATCGCCAGCGGCTGCAAGGCCCGGCCATACTGCTCCGCCGTCGCGGGCCCGGCGACCCAGGCCACGCGAAGGCGCTCGCGATGTACTTCCGGTGCGGCGACGACGGTGACGGTCTGGGTCTCCGCCGTCTGGGCGGGGTCGCGTGCGTCGGCGTATTGGACGGTTCCGCTCACAGGTGTCCTGCTCGGTGGGCGCTGGCTGAAACAGCTCCGCCGCGTCCTGGCACGGCATCTCTGGAGGTACTAGTTTGGTGAGGTGGCCCGGCTGTGTCTAGACGCTGGTCGGCTCACCGTCCAGGGCCGAATCCCCGCGGGTGTCGGCGGCGACGGCCGCCTTCATCGCGTACCAGTCGTCCAGCGTGACCAGGCATTCGCGGGCCTGGCTGCCCTTGTAGTCGCCCAGCAGCCCCGCCTCGGCCATCTGGTCGATGATGCGGCTGGCGCGGCTGTAGCCGATCTGCAAGCGCCGCTGGAGCAACGAGACGCTGCCCCGCTGGGTGGACAGGACGATCTCCACGCCCTGGTCGAACAGCTCGTCCCTCTCACCGTCGGAGCCGTCCAGGGGCGCGGCGCCGAGGCGCATCAGTTCGGTGCTGTAGTGCGGCTCGCTGCCCTTGCGGAGCGCCCCGACGACGGTGCGGATCTCCTCCTCGTCCACGTAGGTGCCCTGGGCGCGGATCAGGCTGCTGGTGCCCGGCTGGAGGAACAGCATGTCGCCCTGGCCCAGGAGCACCTCGGCGCCGTTCTGGTCCAGGACGATGCGGCTTTCCAGTCGGCTCGCGACGCGGAAGCTGATGCGGCAGGGCATGTTCGCCTTGATCAGGCTGGTGACGACGTCGGCGCTGGGGCGCTGCGTGGCCAGCAGCATGTGGATGCCCACCGCGCGGGCCTTCTGGGCGAGGCGGATGATGTACGTCTCCACTTCCTTTCTGCTGGTCATGATCAGGTCGGCCAGCTCGTCGATGACGATCACGTAGTACGGCAGGTGGGTGGGGATTTGGGCTCGCTCATCTTCGCCGGCGGCCCCGAGGCGCTGGTAAATCTCCTCGGCGCTCAGGCGGTTGTACCCGGTGACGTTCTTGACGCCCGTTTCCTTGAACAGCTCGTAGCGCTCGTCCATCTTGACGGCCGCCCACTCCAGGATGTCCTCGGCCCGCCGAATGTCGTTGACGATGGGACACAGCAGGTGCGGGACGTCCTCGAAGGAGGCCATCTCGACCATCTTCGGGTCGATCAGGATCAGCCGCACCTGCTCGGGAGTGCGGGTCATGAGCGTGGCCAGGAGGATCGCGTTGATGCACACGCTCTTGCCCGAGCCGGTGGTGCCGGCGATCAGCATGTGCGGCATGGACGCGAGGTCCGCCACGATGGCGCTGCCGCTGGCGTCCTTGCCGAGGTACAGCGGCAGGTGCATCGTCTTTTCGGCGTCGGGCGCGGCGTGCATCAGCTCGCGGATGCGGACGATCTCCTTCTGGAGGTTGGGCACCTCGATGCCGATGGTGTCCTTGCCCGGCAGCGGTGAGACCACGCGCACGCCCGGCACGGCCAGCGCGCGGGCGATGTCGGTGGCCAGGTTGCTCACCTGCGAGACCTTCACACCCGGAGCCAGCGTCAGCTCGAACATCGTGATTACCGGGCCGGTCATGTGCCCCACCACCTCCGCACCCACACCGAAGTCGCTGAGCGTCTGCTGGAGGATGGCCCGGTTCTCTGCGGCCCGGGATTCCTGCATCTCGATGTAGTTGGCCGTCGGCTCGGCCAGCAGGTCCGGCGACGGCAGGACGTACTCCTTGCCGTCCTGGCCGCGGGCGATCTTGCCGGGCGTGGGCTTGGCGGGCAGCGTCGGCGGCTTGGCCGCTACCCGCGCCACCGGCGGGGGAAGGGGTCTCATCGGCACGGCCGGCCTGGGCGGAGGCGCTGCCGGCCGGGCCAGGGGCCTAGCGACAGGGGCCGGGGTCCTGTCCTTGGCGGCGGCCGAGGGCTCGGCCTTGCCGTTGGGGATGGCCGAGCGGATCACGTCCACCACGGCCGGCAACTGGCCGCGATTGTTCCATACCTTCCTGCCCAGGCGCGGAATCTGGAGCACCAGGTTCTCCGCGGACAGCAGCAGCCCCACGCAGAAGGAGACGAGCACGATCACCCACGCCCCGGCCTGGGCGAACCGCGACAGCAGGAACCGTCCCGCAGCCGTCCCCAGCACGCCCGCCGGGCCCACCATGGCGCCCTGGGCGGCGACCGGCTTGAGGAAGCTGACGGCGGTGCTGGCGGCCGCGACCAGCACGGCCACCCCCAGCACGCGCCAAGGCATCCGCGTGATCCGTCCGCCCAGCACCAGGATAAAGGCCGCCACCGACGCAAACGCCAATCCCATGTAGACCCCCCCACCCAGCCAGTAGCGCAGCACGTGGGCCAGGTAGGCCCCCACGATGCCCGCGGCGTTGGCGGGCCTGGGCGGCGGGTAGACGGCCGGGGAGGGCGGGTCGGTCGGCGAGTAGCTCAGCAGGCTCAGCCAGCTCAGGATGACCAGCCCGCTCAGCAGCAACACGCCGCAGTATCGCGCCGCTCGCCAGTGGCTGTGGCTGTGCGGAGTGGGCTTGTCCCGGTGCTTGCTTACCATACTCACCTGCCAACGGCTTTTTGTCATCGTCATCGTCACCGCCGGCGCAGGCCCGGCGCGCAGACCAACAGCTCGCCTCGCACCGGCCCAGCTCGGCCGCGATGGGGCACGTCCCTGCGCCTCAGCGGGAAGACACTTACATACTCAGACTTATCGGACGGGCTGGCGGTTGCTCTGCAAGCTATCTCCGGCGGGGGTCGCAGCGGGGCGGGGCGGGACGGCAGCTACCGGGCGGGGCCGGGTGCAAGCAGGCGGATGATCTGGCCAGCCAGCTCGCTCTTGCTGCGCCGCGCCCAGGGCAACACCACCCCCGACGGTGACAGGATGGCGGCCTCGCTGGCCTGGGAGGACATCGCGGCGGACGTGTTGACCACGATGAGGTCGGCGCCCTTGGTGGCGAGTTTGGCCCTTGCCGCGGCCTGGGCGCGATCGGGCGGGCCTTCTTCCACGGCGAACGCGACGATCCGCTGCCCCGGCCGCTTGCATGCGGCCAGGGTGCCCAGCAGGTCATCAGTTGGCACTAGCGTCAGCGTCAGGGGCCCGGCGGTGCGGTGCAGCTTGCCGGCGACCGGCCTTTGGACCGCGAAGTCCCCCACCGCCGCGCTCATCACCAGCGCGTCACAGGCATCGAATCGCGCGTCCAGTGCGGCCTTCAGGTCGGCCACGGTGACAAACGGCACCACCTGGCACCCCTCCGGGGCCTCCAGGGCCACAGGACCAGTCAGCAGCGTCACCTCCATGCCCGTCGCCACGCCCGCCGCCGCGACCGCGTAGCCCATCTGGCCGCTGGAGGCGTTGGTGATGAACCGCACGGCGTCGATGGGTTCTCGCGTCGGCCCGGCTGTGACCAGAAGTTTCATGCCCCTAAGGTAGCCCTGCAAGAGCAGCGGGTAAAGAGCGCCTTACTGGCGGCGGTGGCGAGGAGGTTTTTGGAGCAGGAGCTTGGTGGCGGCGGCGAGGATTTCATCGGGTTCGCTCATGCGGCCGATGCCCTCGGTGCCGCAGGCGAGCCGCCCCTCGGCTGGGCCGACGACGTGGTAGCCCCATTCCTTGAGCTTGGCGAGATTGGCCTGGACGGCCGGGGCGGACCACATCCGCGAGTTCATGGCCGGGGCGAGCAGGATGGGGCAGCTCCCCGCGGCCGACAGGCCCAGCGCGCTCACCAGGTCGTCGGCGATGCCCGCGGCGAACTTGCCCAGGATGTTGGCCGTCGCGGGGGCGACGAGCATCAGGTCGGCTAGCTCCGTCAGGGCGATGTGCTCGCTGCGGAAGTCCGCCGGGCGCTGCCACAGGCTGACGTAGACCGCCCGGCCCGTCAGCGTCTGGAACGTCAGCGGGGTGACGAACCGCCGGGCGGCGGCGGTCATGGCCACGGTCACGCCCGCCCCGGCCTGGACCAGCGCGCTCGCCAGGTCGGCGGACTTATAGCAGGCGATGCCGCCGGTGACGCACAGCAGCACCTCGTAGCCGGCCAGGTCCGCTTCACCTTTCGCTTTGCCCATGGCGGCCTCCGCCGCAGCCCGCCGAGCGGCTACTTCAGCTCGCCGGGCCTCTTGACAAAGGGAGACTGCTCGTAGTCGATGCCGATCTTGTCGTCCAGGATCTCCTGGATGACCACTTCCATGTCGGTCATGCCTCTCTTGCGCTCCACCAGCGGGCGAGCGCCCTGGATGAGCTCGACCAGCCGCCGCTGGATCAGCGCGGTCAGCTTGAACTTGCCACCGACCTTGTTGACGATCTCCTCGCTCTTCAGTGCCTCGATCATCTTCCTGCCGACTCCTCTCGGACTACGGCGACCACGGCCTCGATGGCCGTCTCCAGGTCGTCATTCACCACACGGTGGGTGTAGAAACCGCTGCGCTCCGCCTGTTCCAGTTCCGTCCTGGCCGCGGCCAGGCGGCGCTGGGCCTGGGCCGGGTCTTCGCTGCCCCGGCCCACCAGCCGCCGCCGCAGCGCCTCGTCAGTGGGCGGGGCGATCAGGACGAACGTCGCGCCGGGCATCTGGCGGTGCACCTGCACGGCGCCCTGCACGTCGATATCCAGCAGGACCGTCCTGCCGGAGGCCACCGCCTGCCGCACCGGCTCGGCCGGGGTGCCGTAATATTGCCCAAATACCTCGGCCCACTCCAGCAACTCACCGTCACGGACCTTCTGCTGAAAGGTCGGACGGTCCACGAAGCAGTAGTCGCGTCCGTCGACCTCGTCGGCCCGCGGTGCCCGCGTGGTCACCGAGACGCTATACGCCGCGCCCGTCCGCCGAAGGACCTCGCGGACGATCGTGCTCTTGCCCACGCCCGAGGGCCCGCTGATTACTACCAGCCGGCCCGGTTTGTGCTGTGTCGTTCGGCCGCTCAGTTGCCCACCCGCTCGCCGCCGGCCCGCGCTGCGACCGGAGGATCACTCCACGTTCTGCACCTGCTCCTTGATGCGGTCCACGGCCGTCTTGATCTCAACCACCGCGCGGGCGATCCGCGTGTCGTTGGCCTTGGAGGCGATGGTATTGGCCTCGCGCAACATCTCCTGGGCGATGAAGTCCAGCTTCCTGCCGGCCGGTTCGGGGGAGGTGACCGCCTGGCGGAACTGCTCCACGTGCCCGCGGAGGCGGGCGATCTCCTCGGCGATGTCGCACCGCTCGGCGAAGATGGCCACTTCCCGCGCCAGGTGCTCGGGGTCCACCGGCACCGCGCCGCGGTGGACCAATTCCTTCACGCGGGCGGTGAGGCGCTCGTGGTAGTCGGTCACCACTTGCGGGGCGTGCTCGGCGACGGCTTGGAGGTTCTCCAGAACCACGTCGCACTGGCTCAGCAGGTCGGCTTGCATCGCCTCACCCTCGCAGCGGCGCATCTCGACCATGGCGTCGGTCGCCTGGCCGACGAGCTCCATCAGCCCCTGGCGGGTGGGGGCCAGGACCTCCTCCAGCGCCGGCGGCTGGCAGACGCCCGGCAGCGCCATCAGCGAACCCAGATCAATCCGCAGCGTGGGGTTGGCCTCGATCTCCAGCGGGCGGAGCTGGTCGATGTACCTGGCCAGGGCGACCGTGTTGACCCGGTAGGCCGCCTGGTCGTCGGGGACCTTGACGCTGATGGTGATGGTCACGTTGCCGCGCGTGACGGCGCGGCGCAGGAGCTTGTCAGTCTCCACCTCGGCCCAGCTCAGTCCCTCGGGCGCCTTGACGACGGCTTTGAAGTACCGGCTGTTGACCGAGCGGGCCTCGACGGCGTATTCCACGCCGTCTACCTGTCCGTGAGCGGACCCGAAACCCGTCATGGATCGCAGCATGCCAGGCTCCTTAACGCGTCACCGGCTTCGGAGCGGCCGGCGCCGGCGGCTCGACCGCGGCATCCAGCTCGGCGGGGATCTCCATCGTGCTGGGCTGGGTGGCGGTCGGCAGGTGGTAGGTCGCGCGCGTCTCAAGGCTGGACCGGTGGCCCTGCTTGAACGCGATCGCCCGCAGGGTCAGGCCGGGGCGGACCTCCACCGGGGTCTTCTGATAGGTCGGCGATTGCCGGGTCGGCTCGGTGCCGTCGGTGGTGAAGTGGATCTCGGCGTCGGGCGTCTCGCAGAACATCGTGATGCCGACCGGGCCGGTGATCGCGGGATCGGCGGGGGTGAACTGCACCACGGTCACCTGCGGCTTGGACGGGCGCAGGACCAGCGTCGTGACCACGGCCATCACCAGGAACAGACCCGTCAGCACGATCGTGACCCAGGTGAACACGTCCCCGGTCCGCGTGCCGAAGGCGCTGGCGCCGGCGCCGCCGAAGGCCGCCCCCAGCCCCCCGCCGCGCCCCTTCTGCAAGAGCACCACGATGATCAGCAGCACGCAGATGACGATGAACAGCGTCCCGAGGAAGATGACCATATGCCTTCTCTCTTTCCGTCACCCGTCAGGGCGTCGCGGCCCCAACGATGGCGGTGAAATCCGTCGCCTTGAGGCTCGCACCGCCGACCAGCGCGCCATCCACGTCCTTCTGACCCAGCAGCTCGGCTGCATTGGAGGGCTTGACCGACCCGCCGTACTGGATGCGCATACTCTCGGCCGTCGCCGCATCGTAGGCCCGCGCCAGCAAGCCGCGGATCATCGCGTGGACCTCCTGGGCCTGCTCGGGCGTGGCCGTGATGCCCGTGCCGATGGCCCAGACCGGTTCGTAGGCGACCGTCACGGCCTGGATGTGGTCCTGGGACACGCCTTCCAGGCCGATCTTCACCTGCCGGCTGACCACCTCCAGCGTGCGCCCGGCCTGGCGCTCCTCCAGCAGCTCGCCCACGCAGAAGATCACCTCCAGCCCGTCGCCCAGGGCCTTGACGATCTTGCGGTTGAGGGTCTCGTCGGTCTCGCCGATCACGTGTCGGCGCTCGCTGTGCCCCAGGATCACCGTGCGGCAGCCGACGTCCTTGAGCATCTCACCGGACACCTCGCCGGTGTAGGCCCCGTCGTTCTCGTAGAACATGTCCTGGGCGCCCAGGGCGATGCGGCTGCCCCGGAGGGCCGCGGCGACGTCGGACAGATACACAAACGGCGGGCAGACGGCCAGGTCCACCTGCTCCAGCCGCCCGATCGAGCCGACCAACGCCTTGGCCAGCGCCACGGCGCTGGCGCGCGAGGTATTCATCTTCCAGTTCCCGGCGATGTATGGCCGTCGTGCCATGAACATTCCGTTCCCGCCGCCGCGGGGCGTCAGACCGGTTCGGAGGCCCGCGGGAAGCTGCCCAACACGTGCAGCTCGCCGCAGTGCTCCTTGGCCTCGGCGAGGGCCTTGGCGAAGCTGGCGTCCTCGGCGTGGCCCTCGGCATCGATGAAGAAGTAGTACTCCCAGTTCCGCCGCTTGGACGGGCGGGTGTCGATGTTCGTCAGGTTGATGCCGTACTTGCTGAAGACGTTCAGCACCGCGACCAGCGCCCCGGCGCGGTGCGCGGTGGTGAACATGACGGCGGTCTTATCGTTCCCGGTGCGCTTGGCCGGGGTGGTCGAGATCACGAAGAACCGCGTCTGGTTGTTGGGGGCGTCCTCGATGTTGGCGAAGACGATCTTGAGGTTGTACAGCTCGGCGGCCAGGGTCGAGCCGATCGCGGCGTGCCCGGGCATCGTCGCGGCCATCTCCGCGGCCTTGGAGCTGCTGGCGACCGGCAGCAGCTCCACCTGCCGAAAGCTGCTGGACAGCCACTGGCGGCACTGGGCGAAGACCTCCGGCTTGGAGGCGATGGTGGTGATCTTCTCCGGCGCGCAGTTGGCCAGGAGGTTGTGGTGAATCTCCACCATCACCTCGGCGCAGATGCACACGGGGCTGTCGATGAAGCAGTCCATCGTGTCGATCACGCCGCCGCCGGCGCTGTTCTCGATGGGCACCAAGCCCAGGTCGCAGTGGCCGCGGGCGACCTCCTCGAAGACCGCGCGGATGTCGGCCAGGGCGCGGTATTCCACCGACGAACCGAACTTGCGCTGGGCGGCCAGATCCGAAAAGCTGCCCTCGGGCCCCAGGTAGCCAATCCGCAGCGGGCGCTCCAGGGCGAACGAGCCGCTCATCAGCTCGCGGTAGATGGCCTGGAGCGTCCGCTGGGGCAGCGGCCCGCGGTTCAGCTCGGCGATCCGCTTCAGCACGGCCTGCTCGCGGTCGGGGGCGTAGATCGGCGTGCCCTCGGCGGCCTTGGCCTTGCCGACCTCGATGACGACCTTGGCGCGCTCGTTGAGCAGCTCGACGATCTTGTGGTCCAGCTCGTCGATCCGCTGCCTCAGCGAGGCCAACCTGCCGGCCTCACCGTTGTTACTAGTGGTCTTGCCCATAGATGCACCGCCGCGACAGGCCGACAGCCTCACCCACCGCGTGTGGAGAACGGTTCTTGTACCCAGTGCCCCCCGGTGCGGTCAAGGCGTTTTTGGGCGCCCGGCAAGGTTCCGGCCTGGCGACGCGTTACCGCACCGTGCGCCAATCGCGGCGCCACGCCCCAATCAGGGCAAGACCGCCACCCAACAACAGACCCGCGGAGGCGGGCTCGGGCAAGGCCGCCCCGTCCGGCGGGGCCGGCTCCGGCAGGGACCACCCCCAGTTGCCACCGAACAACGCCAGGTCGCCGGCGTCCACCTGGCCGTCGCCGTTGAAGTCGCACGTGGACCAGGTCTGGCCCTCCTTCATCCACGCCCCGCCTATCAGCGCCAGGTCGCCCCCGTCGACCGTGTGGTCGCCATTGGCGTCCCCGGCCGTGTAGCCCAGGAAAACCACATCATAGTTGCACCCATTGGGCGACCCATTGAAGGCCCCCGCCCCCGGTGGCAGGCCCCGAGTGATGTTGCTGGTGAACGTGGAGAAGTTGCCGCTGAAATACACGCCGCTGGGATCGCTGGAGGTGATCACCGTGAACCTGTCCCCTTCCCTCGGCCTGAAGTCGCCCACGCTCTGCACATCCAGCACCCCAGCCAGCGTGGATGTGCCCCTCGTGTGGATCAGGCTGCTGCCGTCGGAGGCCACCTCCACCGTGACCTTGGTTGATCGCCCTTCGCCCTGGTTGATCGTCAGCCCCCCCGTCTGCACGTAGGCGCCCGTGGACACACCGAGCTCCGCGCTGCACGCGCTCCCGCGGGCCAGAATGATCGCGCCATTCGTCACCAGACTCCCCCTGCTGATGTCGAGAACTCCGTGGTTGCTATTGCGCTCGAGGTGGTTGTCTCCGAGGACCACCACGCCCCCGACGGCAAGCGAACCACCCCTGAGCTCGTACGCCCCAGTCGCCCCCACATAGTAACCACTGTAACCTAGGTAGAGATCATTGATCACACAGTTGGTTCCCCCGGACTGGGTAAAGCTTCCGGTGCCATTGCCCCCGATTTCCAGCCATCCCGTGCTCAGCGACCCCCCCTCGAGGGCATACGTCCCGCTTCCGCCGGTCTTGTGACCAACCGAAAGCCATTCCATCGCCGAGGCATACCCGCCCGTCTGTGTGAAGCGTCCATTGCCCTTATCCCCCACGGTAATGTAGTCCGTGAAAAGGCTGCCCCCACTGAGCGCATACGTGCCAACACTTCCGGGCTGACCCGCTAGGGTGACGTCACCCGCACCGTGGTATCCCCCCGACTGGGTGAAGATCCCTGTCCCCTCATACCCCACCCAGTGCCACCACCCGCTGAGCGCCCCTCCGCTAAGGTTATACGTCCCAGTCCCCCCGGTGCTGTACCCCAGCCAGAGACCGTGGAAAACTTGCAGGTAGGCGGATTCCGCAGACTCCGCAACCGAGCCGGCGTACGCATCTCCGACTCTCATGGAGTTCGGGAGGCACCACCCCGTGGGTACTGCCGTGCCCCCGTTGTCAATAATGGCGCTATCGGGGTACCGTGGCGCCGATGGATCCCAATTCCCGGGCCCCCACCAGTCGCCTGGCGTGCTGGGGTCGTGGATCCAATAGCAGTCCGTTGCGTGCGCCGGCCCGACCAGGAACACACCGAGAACTGCGATGGCCGCGAGGGAAGATAATCCGCCAAGCCCCGAGTGCGTCATGGTGTCTCTCCCGCTACAGCCATAGTCCACCGTGCCTTCGATCCCCTTGGGCGCCCCTGCGGCCGGTGTGAGTCACCCTCCGACGCGCCTCTGACCCGATAACCCACCCTGGCCGCCCACCCATCGGCACAACGCCCAAGCTAATTTCATTATATACCTCGCTTCGAGCGGGTGTCCACGGCGTGTCCCCGGATTCGGGTCCCGCGCAAGGGCGGCCTGGGAAACCGCTTACAGCAGGTGCACCGGGTCGGCGTCGGCGATAACCTCGGCCGACAGGCCCCGGCAGAGGTCCTCAAAATGGACACCGACGGAAAAATGAATTCCTTGTTTGGTTTGTTCTGCTTCATGATAATCGATTATCATTTTAACCGCCTTTTCTCTTGTATAAAAAAATCAATTTAATATATAATACTAATACATT
>JALHTV010000241.1 GCA_022866005.1 Phycisphaerae bacterium | reverse complement strand
GGGCCTACAACTTCGTGCGCTTCGGCTCACCGCTCCAGACAGGCTACGGCCCGGCCCACACCGCGATGGGTCAGGGCATCACGCTCTTCAGCACACCGTGGGTCGATGGTCTGGGCGGGCTGCTGCTCAGCCCGGGCAAGAGCGTCTTCTTGTACAACCCTGTGCTCCTGCTGGCGATCCTTGGTCTTGCCGCCTTCTGGAAGGCGCACCGCGGCCTGGCGATGATGGTGATCGCGGCCTTTGCAGCCACGGTCCTGTTCCATTCCAAGTTCACCTTTTGGTCAGGCGACCTGGCCTGGGGGCCGCGATACCTGGCATCGGTTATGGGCCTTTGCGTGCTGCCGATAGTGCCCCTGGTCCAGCGGGCGCGTTGGCGCTGGCTGGTTGCCCCTGCCGTGGGGGTGAGCGTGGTGATCCAGCTGGCGTCCGTGGTGCATAGTTTCGGTCTGGAGTACTTCCAGGACCGCCGCCACGGGACGATTCCCGACGGTTACGTCTGGCGGGCGGGCGAATCACAACTGTTCTGCCGCTTCCGCAATATCGCGCTGGACCTGGTGGGCAGGCCAGACTTCAGCTCCAGGCCCCCCCAGCGCATCCGCCCGGAGACTCACCAGGTGCTGACGACGCCGGAGCAGGTCAAGGCCGTCCACTGGGTGGCCCTATTCCCGTTCAAGGCCCGCGCGGCCACCGGCAACGTGAGGCTGTTCCGCGCGCTGTTTGCGCTATGGGTGGTGATGCTCTTTATCGAGATGAGGTTGACCTTGGTGTGGTGGCGACGGATGAAATTGTTCAAGGCCGGCGCCGGTCCGGGGCCTTGTGCCCCTGCGGCTGGCGGGCCGCAATCGCCGACAAGATTAACATGACACAGACCCCGTCAGACAGCACCCCATCGCCCCCGCAGGCTGCCTCACATCGGCGCAGAAAATCGCCTGTAGACCGCCGCGTGAAAATCGCGTTTGTAGTCATCCTGGTCATTGCCAGTGCAGCCCTGTGGCTCAGGCAGAGACGCGACCCGGAGTTGATCGGTTGGGGTAAGGACCTGGCCGCGGCCCTTCAGCAGGCCAAGGCAGATAACCGCCTGATCCTGGTGCTCTTCACCGACGCGCCGATGACCTACGATGACAAGCACGCGGTCAAGAACGTCGTCACGACCGACCGGACCATGAGCGCCCTGGGCAAACTGTCTTACGTGAGGGTCCATCTCAACATCGAGGACAACACGGCCGAGGCCAAGACGTACAAGGTCGAATCCACCCCGACGTACCTGCTGCTAGATTCCAGCGGCAGGGAACTGAGACGCACCTCCGGTCTGATGAACGACGTGACGTTCATCAAGGAGTTCCTGAGCGGCCCTGGGCCTTGAGGCCGGTGGCGGCCTGTCCGGGATGCATCGCCACCGCACCGCCGGGAGGTGGGCCTTGTGGGCCCAAGAGAGCGCCAAGGACCATGAGGCGTCCTGACGCGACCCTCGCGTGCGACCCAAGCGCAAGCGGGACAGAGACTTGTGCCAATCAGCAGTCTCAGGCCCGCCGGTGTCTGGCCCGAGGACTTGACGGTCTTTACTTGCCGGTCAGTTCTACGATTCGCTGGGTGGCGTAGCGGACGTTGGACTGGTTGAACTGCTCGTAGGCGATGGCGCCGGCGTAGCACTCCACGGCCTTTTCGGGATTTTGCAGGCGGAGGTCGTACACCGTGCCGGCCTGGAAGCGGGCGGGTACCGTGATCTTCGGGTCCCACTGCCAGGCCCGCTCGTACCAGAGCACCGCCCGGACGTCCTCGTTGAAGTATTCCTTGTAGATGTCACCGATGTAGTACGCCGCCAGGGCGATCTTGTTGCTGGTGGGGTGCTTCTCGATCAGTTCCATGAACAGCACCAGCGCCCGCCGCTCCCTGCGGTAGCTGGTGGTGACGAAGGTGTGCAGCAGCCCCTTGCCCTCGAGGAAGAGCTTGCGGGCCTCGGCGAACATCGCGTCGGCCTCGGGGATGGCGTCCTGAGGGCGAAGGTCCTGGGGCGGGATCTCGGCCGTGGGGAAGTACATGTAGATGCGAATGGGGTCGAATCGCTCCTTGATCGACTTCACGAACGTCGCCCGATAGACATTGCCCTGCCTCTCGTACAGCGCTATGAGCTGGTCCACGGCCGTCAGATACGCCCTGCGGGCCGAGACGACGTACTCCACCAGCAGCCGCTCATCGACTCCTTCCAGGCTCGCGCGCTCCGGCGGCACGATCTCGGGCAGGTCGCCGTAGCGGAACATCTGGGCCTGGCGGAGCGTCTTCAGCTCGTTGCCGGCGGCCTGGTACTTGTCGGCGTTGCCGACGCGCTCGTAGTAGCTGCGCAGCGCCTCCAGGCGGTGCTCATAGGCCACGCGGGCGGTCTCCAGGGCCAGCGCCCCGCGGACCTCCTCGGGGTTGTCCTGCCGGACGGCCAGGGACTTGTTGTCCGCCGCTCGCGGGGCGGGCGGTGGAGCGTCGCAGCCCACAGCGAGGAGGCACACCAGGACCCCGATCAGCGATATGGGAGGAAAGTCGCTCTTCATGGCGATAGCTCCTTCTTGCCCTTTTTGTTGAGCCGCGGAGGGCATTATCCATCAGCCGAGGGGCGGACGCAAGGGGCTCCAGCCGCCCCGGCCGCCGCAACCGGGCACGGGGGAGCGGCTACTGCATGAGGACCCACCCGTAGACCGTGGCCCTGAATTGCCCCCACTGCTGGCCCAGCGGTGACGAGGGGTTGTTGACCAGGTACTCCTGGGCCTGGCGAGACATCGCCGTCGACACGTTGCCGTTCAGCTGGCCGAGATTCCACCGCCACTCGTTGCCCACGGTGTGGCTGGTCACGTCGGCCCCCCAGACCAGATCGCAGATCAGCGGCCGGTCGCTGGGGAAGATGTCCACCAAGGGTGAAAACATATACCGCACCTGGCCGTCGACCTCCTCCACGTTGGGGTTGAACATGTATCCCATGAGGATCGGATTAGGCCCCATGCCCCAGGGGCTGGGGTAGGGCTCCAACGTGTGCTCGACTTTGGGCTGCCTGGGGCAATAGAGCACACGGTAATCGTGGATGTACTCCCTCTTGTACACAAAGCCCAGGTTGCGCGCGTCGTTCAGCAGGCCGGTGTCCGGATCGTTGACGGGGTTTCCCTCGTTACTGAAGGCCATGGTCGTGTGCCAGGGGGTTTCGGGGACGGTGGGCGTGGGGCTGCTGGTGTAGCGGTACGGCGGCAGCAAGCCGTCGCTGGCATTGACGTACATCAGCACATCCCGCAGCGCGGCACTGATGTTGGTGGCGCACTTGGCCACCCGCGACAGGTCTTTCACCACGTTCAGGGACGGCACCAGAATGCCGACCAGCAGCGTGATGATGCCGATGACCACCAACAACTCCACCAGCGTGAATGCCCTTCGCTCGCTCATGGCAGCCTCCTCGTCTGGCACCCTATCCGGTACGTTGTGAGCCACACTGTATTGTACGGGCGCGGGCCGATACAGTCCAGCGCCGCCACGGCCGCCGTGGCCCACGAGGGTGTTTTGTGCCGCTTGACGGCCCGCTACTTCC
>JALHTV010000240.1 GCA_022866005.1 Phycisphaerae bacterium | reverse complement strand
GTCGCAATCAATGTGACGCTCACAGGGGCAAAGATCCTGGTGGGGGCCCTCTGCCGCAGCCAGGCCCTGATCGCGGACGGTGTCCACAGTGGATCGGACCTGGCCAGTGACGTCCCCGTGTTGGCGGCGCTTCGGGTGTCCGGAAAGCCGGCTGATCGCACGCATCACTACGGCCACCTTCGCGTCAACACGCTTGCGTCGCTGGTCGTGGGCGCGATGCTGGCCGGGGCGGCGGGGATGATCGCCTACGAGGCCATCCAACTGCTGCACAAGTACGTCCATCACCACCCCGTCCCGCAGGTCCAGGCGGGCTGGCCGTTCTGGTTGGCCTTGGCCTCGGCCCCGATCAAGGAGCTTCTGTTCCAGGTGATGCGCTACGTGGGGCGCAAGGCCTCCAACATGGCCGTGGTGGTCAACGCCTGGCATAGCCGCGCGGATGCCTTTGCCGCGCTCGCTGCGGCGGCCGGGCTAGGAGGGGTCCTCGTCGGGGGGTCGAACTGGCGGTTCCTGGACCCGCTGACGGCGATCGTGCTGGCGGCGTTCCTGCTGGTGGTGTCGCTGCGGATCATGGGGGAGGCGGCCTCGGAACTGATCGACCGCGCCCCGGCCCAGGCGGTGCAGGACAACATCCGTCGCATCTTGGCCGAGACGGAGGGGGTCCGGAGTTTCCATGCCTTCCGCGCCCGCCAGCTCGGCGGCAAGGTAGAGATGGACGTTCACGTGCAGGTCGATCCGCACCTGACCGTGGCCGCGGGGCACGCGATCGCCTCTCGCGTGCGGCGGCGGGTGCAGGAGGCCGACGCCAGCATCGTGCAGGTGATCGTCCACGTCGAGCCGGCCGAATGACCGCGGGGCCGGGCCGGGGGCTAGTCCGTCTCGGCCTGGTCGTGGATCTGGATCTGCTTGGCCGACCCCAGCGTGCACAGCCCGCGGTTGTGGGGCTTCTTGGCGGCGTCGACGCGGTGGACGAAGTCGCGGAACTTCCCGGCCGCCTGGCCCCACTCGCTGTGGGCATCCATGGCCTCCAGGACAGCCTGGCGGTCCAGCCCGCGGCGGTAGGTTAGGTCGAACGCCTCGCGGATCTGCCGACGGTCGGTCTCGGTGATGTCCGGCGCCCGGCGAAGCCCCACCAGATTCAGCCCCACGACGTGGTTCACCCCGTCGGCTACCATCACGTAGGGCGGGGCGTGCATGCTCAGCCCCGCGTTGCCCTGGAGGATCACCATCTCTCCGACCCAGCAGAACTGGTGTACCGCCGCGTAGGCTGAGAGGATCGTGCGCCGACCGATGGTCGCGTGCCCCGCCACGGCGGCGTGGTTGGTCAGGATGGCCTGGTCCTCGATCACGGAATCGTGCCCGGCGTGGGCGCCGACCATCCAGTAGGTCTTGTGGCCGACGACGGTGGCCTGGCCTTGGCCGGTGGCCCGCGAGATCGTGACGCCCTCACGGAAGATGTTGTCGTCGCCGATGCGCAGGTAGGTGATCGTCTTGGGGTCGAACTTCAGGTCCTGGGGCTCGCCGCCCAGGGCCACGAAGGCGTCCACGAAGTTGCCCCGTCCCAGCGTCGTGTACCGCCGCACCACCACGTGGTCGCGCAGCACGGTGCCCGGCCCGATGGACACGTCGGCCTCCACCAGGCAGTAGGGGCCGATCTCGACGTCCTCAGCCACTTGGGCGCTGGGGTGCACGATCGCTGTGGGATAGATCTTGGGCATCGGCGATGCTCCTATGTGCCTCTGTCGCGCGGAGGATGATACCCTGTCGACCAGGAGATTTCGAGCACCCATTGCCCGGCGCTGGCAGAGGGGCATTTGGCGCTGTCGGGAGGCAGCGGGGAGGGCTATAATGCCTGCCCCGAACTCCGCCGGTGCCGCTGGCGAACAGAGGCGGCGCGAGCTCTGTCATGGTACCGAAAGCGCGCAG
>JALHTV010000239.1 GCA_022866005.1 Phycisphaerae bacterium | reverse complement strand
GTAAATCGTAAATCGAAAATGAGAAAAGTGACCGTGCACCCCCCCTCGACAAGAGACGGCGGTCGGGTGGCGACCTCCGTGGCTCCGGCCAGATAGCCCCACGGCGCATGAGCCTTCCGACTTAGGGCTGCTGCCTTCCGGCCCTGACCCGGTTCGCCGGCGACCCATCGCATGGGATCCGACCCTCAACGCCCGGTGGGCCGCTCCCGTGCGAGCACCGCAAGCCTCGGAGAGGGATTCCGCCCTGCTATAGCGGGTTGCAGGTATAGAGGACCGCTAACCCTCCGCCTAGCACGGCCACTTTTCCCCGGCCGCCGCGGGACAGCAAATCGCGTGCCACGCCGGCCGAATGTCTCCTCAACCTGAGTATACCAGATACCCGCCGCAAAGCAAGCCAGGGAAACGGGAATCAGCCGTGAAGAACCTACCGACTTGGTATGGCCGGGACAGGGGGGGCCGGGAATGCAGCGGCGGGGTTGGTGGCTGACGCGCATGGGGGGCCGTGGCGGCCGTAGGGTCGCGGGACCAGGGGGCGAACGGGCGGGTTCGCGCCGGGACACGCCGACGGCGGGCGGGGCTACGAGGTATCCGCGGTACGCAGGCGGATCTGGATGCGTGCGGCGGCGACAACGTCCAAGGCTTGCGTGGGGATGAGGGCATGGCGCAGGCTCTCGGCCAGCCGCCGCCCGAACGTGCGGAGGCTGCCGAAGAGCCTTTCACAGCGGTCCACCAAGAGGTTGCCGCGTTCCACGAGTTGCAGCACCAGGTGGGCCAGTTGCATCAGCAGATAGAAGTTCTTGATGGCCCACGGGCCGGTGCCGTAGGCGTGCTCCAGAGCGAACCCGCCGTTCTTCTGGATGTTGAAGCCTTGATTTTCGATGGTCCAGCGCAGGCGGCCGCCGCGGTTGGCCAGCGCCGCCACGGTGTTGGCGCATACCGTGAAGTTGGTGAGCCAGGCGAAGAACCCCTCCTTGGCGTGATCTTGTTCCCGACACTCCAGGGCCCCCAGGCGGAAGGTCCGGCCCTCGGTGTCGGTGTACGGCAGGTCCGGGACCCAGGTGAAGGTCTGCCGGACGCCCTCGGCCGGCGTCTCGGTCCGTCGGTTCTCGGGCTGAAGGCCCCGCAGGGCCTCATACTCGGTCCAGAGGGCCGGCAGGCTCCCTTCCTTAAAGGTCACGATGAACTTCCAGCGGTACTGCCTGCAGAGGTCGAAGACCGGACCGTTGGCGTACAAGGCGTCCAACAGCAGGCACACGCGCAGTTGGGGAAAGTCCTTGTGGAGTTGCTCGGCCAGCCGCGCAAAGGCCTTCAGTTCGCAGTCCTGCTTGGTGGCCTTCGGATCGGCGTTCTCGATGAACGCCGTGCCGATGGAGATCGCCAGGCCCTCCGGCGTGACCAGTTTGGCCTCCAGGACGTGGTGGTAGTACTGGGTCGCGCCGCCCACGGTCCGCTCCAGGCAATGCGGGCAATGCCGGCGGCGGAAGTGGAGTTGGCCCGTGCCGTCGATGACCACCAGGAAGTGCCCCCGCAGACGCCCGCCGTCCAGCACCTTCATGCGAATGAGCCGGTTGACCATGCGGCGGCGAAGGCCGGCCAGTTCGCCGGGCGCCAGGCGGCCCAGGAAGTAGTTCAGGGTGTCGCCGTGGGGCACCCGGTCCTGGCGGCAGCCGGCGAGGCGATTGAGGTTCTCCAGGGCCGTCGGGCTGTCCAGTTCAAAGCGGATCTGGCGGCGGGAGCCCAACTTCAGGAGGAAGACCAGCAGGCCCGTCCACGACAAACATCGGGCGGGATAGGTGATCCGATTCGGGTCGCGTGGATCGCGCAGGCCGTCGAGCCAGGCGCGCAGGTCAGGCCAGAAATGGCCGACGGTCCTGGCGACCACCCCGCCCAATTCCAGGCCCTGCCGCCACGCCGGGCTTTGCAGGTCCTGTGAGAGCGGATCAGGGCAAGCTGCAGTTGGGTGATCTCCCGCAGCAGGCGTTTCAGGCGGCGATGTTCCTGGATCGATGCCTCGACCTCCTTCTTGAGGTCCTTCGGGACGTAGACCGTGCGGGTCTTGCCCTGGACCTTCAGGGTGACGTGAAAGCCGCCGCCGGCCTGGCGACCGAGGGAGGCGGCCAGGGGCGGGCAACGCGCGGCGAACTGGCGGACGCGGGCGTCGCGAAGGCGCCGGAGGAGGGTCGGATGCCTGGGAATGCGCATGGGAGGCTCCTTTCGATACTAAGTATAACACCTTAGTATTGGAGGTCAAGAAAAAACGGGGTGCGACAAAAAAGATTTTTGTGGCGGGCCGCGCCTGGCCGGCAAACCCGCGCCCGAGAGCGGCACGACGGGCCTTTCTTCGCCTTGCCCCGGCTGCGACAAAAAATCATTCGTCAGGGCTGGTGTAGCGCACAGTGCGGCATGTGAAGCCTGCCCGGCGGACGGCAGCAATGATGTCGGGCAGCGCGTACTCCGTGTGCTCGTGGTGGCCCGCTAGGCGATTGGCCAGCCTTACGCGAGACTCAGTGCACCGGGCCGCAATCAGATGGTTCCGCTCATTAGTACTACAACGCCACTTGGTTCATTATGCAACAGCGTAACGACGACAGTTTGATGCCGAGTTCACGCAGCCGCCGCTTGCGGGCTTTCACATGGCTGCGCTGGGATTTCTCGTTGCGTTGCTGCGTCTCGGTGATGATCTCGGCCTCCAACTTCAGGAAGCTCGTGCGAACCTGGCCCGTCAGCCACAACGACTGCACCAGGGCCCCGGCCGCCTGGCGGAGTTGGCAGACCGTCAGGTGCGGATTTTTCCCCCCGCCACTTCTGGCGGACCTTGGCTAGGAACAGATGACTGACAGCCGTCAAGATCAAGTGTCGCTTCAGCGACGTGTAGTTGCGGACCTCGAAGTGGTCCATGCCCAGTTCGCCCTTTTCTTCCTCAAAGCAGTTCTCGACGTGATACCGCTGGAAGCCCACGAACAACATCGCCTCCAGGGGCGTGCCGGCAGGAGCATTGTGTCCTTTCGGCAAGCGTGCCTGACTTGATTTCCCGCCGCCGCTATCGTCAGCCGTGGCCGGCAAGAGCGGCCCGACGCTGGGTCGGGCCGTCGAGACCGGCGAGACCTTCTGCCGGGAGGACGGCTGATGGGCGAGACGGTACAGAGCGACTTCCGCGCCGCGTTTTGGCGAGCGCAACGAAAG
>JALHTV010000024.1 GCA_022866005.1 Phycisphaerae bacterium | reverse complement strand
GAAGCCGGCAAGCTGCGACAGCCGCGTCGGGCAGCCCAGGCTGCCGGCAAAGGCGACCATCCCCTCGGCGACCGCCACGCCCAGGTCGCGCCCAGCCCGATGAGCCAGGTCGGCCCTAATCAACCCGGCCCCCGCCAGCACGCCCCCCACCGCCTGGAGCTGCCTCTGGATGGCTGGGGCGAAGAAGACCGTGTAGTAGGGATTCATGATCCCGCACGCCCGGCCGTGGCTGGCGAGATCCACCAGCGAGAAGCTGGTCAGGTGGGCGGCGCTCGTGCCTCCGACCATGATGGCGTAGCCGCCCAGGTCGCTGGCCAGGCCCAGGGCCTCGCGGGCGGTGCGGTCGTGCGGATCGGCCAGGGCAGCGGCCGTGTGGGTGACGATCAGCTCGATCGCCGTCAGGGCGATGTCCTGCACGAGGCCGAATTGCTGCGGCCCGATCCCGTAGAAGACCTCCAGGCAGTGGCTGAAGGCATCCAGCGCGCCGTCGAGGGTCAACTCGCGGCCGGCGCTTTCGGTGAGGCCGTAGTCGAACACGGCCCGTGGTGGGACGATGGCGTCGTCGATGATCAGCTTCTTTTGTCCGCTGGCCAGGTCGGTGACGTTGGCGTACTTGGTCAGGTGGGCAGCCGAGCCCGCCGCCGTCTGCACTGCCAGCATCGGCCGCAGGCGCTCGCCCGTCCGGACCAGCGTGGCCATGACCTTGCCGGTGCCCAGGTAGGCCTCCAGGCGCCCCTCGCGCCCTCCCAGGCAGGCCAGGACATTGGCCGCCTTGGCTGCGTCGATCGTGCTGCCCCCGCCCACGGCCAGGAGGCACGGCGGGTCGTGATGCAGGATGTCCGTCGCGATGCGGTAGACGTCCTGGTAGGGCGAATTCGGCCGCGAGCCAGGCACCGGTCCTCCAGCCAGGACTGACACGCCGGCCTCTGGCAGCCCGGCCAGGATGGTCTCGATTGCCGGCCGCAGCCAGGGGCTGCCGTTGGCAATCACCAGCACCGACGAACCCAAGCTCCGGGCCAGGGGACCGACCTGGGCCAAGGCCCCATAACCGAAGGCATAGCGGTCCCCCTTGAAGGCCTGGATCAGTTCGGCTGCCTTTTCCTTGGCCGTCATCCTCTCCTCTCCGGGGCGCAACGCACGCACAGGCCGCAAGGCCCCGCCAAGGGCCCGTGGACCCCTGATACACCCTCCAGGCACAAGGGGCAATACCGCCGGCGCTGCCCACGGGGGCGAGTTTCTGGCAAATAGGCAGCAAAAAATCACTTGCCCACTTGCCACAGCGGGTTTTGAGGCATACTATTGCGCCGTGGACCGGACACGGCGGCTCCCTCCACCGTCGTGTTGGGGGAGCACTTGCTGCCCCATCTCCGGTCCACATCTCGTTCCCCGGCAGGTTCCCGATGCTTCCCCCGCCCGGTCCGCCTTGCAGGCCCACCGGCGGTTTTTTTGCCGACAAGCGGCCCCGCACAGAGCCAGGCTGGACGTAATCCTTTCCTTGGGAAACCGTTAGGCCCGCCCTTCCGGGCACAAGACCCTAGACCGGGGCGCCTGCGTCGTTTGGCAGTTAACGCTTGACCCGCAGCCGGCCGAGAGAATACTATGGAGTTACTGTGTGCCTTTGCGGGACAGTCCCCGTAGGAACTGTCAGCCCAGAGGCATCGTAGTAACGACGTGCTGTAACAACGACGGCCGAGGGTTGTAGCCGACAAGCAGGCCGTCACTGTAGACGGCGTTCGCAGGCCGGAAGAGGTGGGCTGAAGCCCTTCGGCTTGCAGGTGTTGCGGCATCGCCCCGCCGGCTTGGCGGGGAGGACTGACAGAGGCACCAAAGGATGTCGCGGCCATGGAACGCCGATGAGTCGCCCCCCGACGGGGCGGGCGAGGCCTTCGGGTCATAGAGTTCACATGAGCCAACGTTGCACCAACCCACAGGCAGCTCAACGGGGTAGTCTGGCATCGCCGGCCGGAGGCCCGGCCGACGATCGTTGAGCACAGGAGACAAGTTTTCAGGTCTTTGAAACTTGGGTGCCACGCCAGCCGCCAGCGCGACGTGCTGGCGGGTCAGTGATGGCCAGGCTCGAGTGAATCCTACCCGGGGCGCCTTGGCCCAGCGCATGGGCTTGGGTCTCTGCCTCCGCAGTCCTGCTTGTCCTTGGCGGTCTTCCCGCGGCCTTT
>JALHTV010000238.1 GCA_022866005.1 Phycisphaerae bacterium | reverse complement strand
GACATAGGCTCATCCGCTCAGCAAATGGTGCACAAGACCTCGCCGCCCACGTGCTGCTGGCGGCATTGGCGATCGCTCAGAATGCCCTTGGACGTCGAGACGATGCAGATGCCCAGTCCGTTGAGGGGACGGGGCAGCTCCTCGGCGCCCATGTAGACTCTCCGGCCCGGCTTGGAGACGCGCTTGATTTCCGTGATCACGTCTTCCCCGAGCGGGCTGTATTTCAGGTAAATCCGCAGCAGGCCCTGCTTGGCGTCTTCGATGCGCTTGAAGTCCTCGACGTAGCCCTCGGCCTTCAGCACGCCGCAGATACCCTGGCAGACGCGCGAGGCCGGCACGGTCACGACGGTGTGCCGGGAGCGCAGGGCGTTGCGGATCCGCGTGAGCATATCGGCTATGGGATCGGACAGACTCATCGTGCGTGTTTCCTTCTCACCAACTGGCCTTGCGGAGCCCGGGGACCTTGCCCTCGTGCATCAGGTTCCTCAGGCAGATGCGACAGAGGCGGAACTTCCGGTACACGCCCCTTGCCCGGCCGCAAAGCTGACAGCGGCGGACCAGTCGCGTGCTGAACTTCACGGGTCTGGCGGCCTTGATCTTCTGCGCCTTGGTCGACATAGATTGCAGATCCTAGTCCTCTCGTCGGAACGGCATGCCCATCATGCTCAACAGGTCCCTGGCCTCCTCGTCGGTCTTGGCCGAGGTGTCGAAGGCGATGTTCATGCCCTGGGTAAAGGTCACCGAGGCCGGGTCGATCTCCGGGAAGACCGTTTGTTCGATCAGGCCCATGTTGTAGCCGCCCCGGCCGTCGAACCCGGAGGGGTTCAGCCCGCGGAAGTCCTTGACGCGCGGGATGGCCAGCGTGATCAGGCGGTCGAGGAACTCGTACATTCGCTCGCCCCGCAGCGTGACCTTCAGCCCGATCTTCATGCCTTCGCGAAGCTTGAAGTTGCTGATGGCCTTGCGGGCAAGCGTCACCACGGGCTTCTGCCCGGCGATCAGCGCCAGTTCCTTCTCGGCGGCCTCCAGGCGGGCCTGGTCCTGCTGGGCCGCGCCCAGCCCCATCGAGATCACGACCTTCTGCAGCCGGGCAGCCGCGTGGAGATTCCCGCGGCCATAGCGCTCGGCCAGGACCGGCAGGACCTCTTGGCGGTATTTCTCGTGGAGCCTGGCGACCATGACGTTCGACCTACTTTGCCTTCTTCACCGTGCCCAGCGGCTGGTTGGACTTCTTGGCGATGCGGACCTTCGAGCCGTCCTCAGCCAGGCGGAACGCCACCCGCGTGGGCTGGTTGGTCTTGGGGTCCACCGGCAGGACGTTGGAGATGCTGATGGGCATCTCCTTCTGGATTCTCCCGCCCTGGGGGTGCTGGCGGCTGGGCCGCAGGTGCCGATAGACGCGATTGATGCCCTGCACGAGCACCTTGCCGTCGGAGGCGTCCACGCGGAGCACCTCGCCGACCTTGCCCTTGTCGTCACCGGCGATCACGACGACCCGGTCACCTTTTTTCACGTGCGATGCCATGGGCCTTAGACCACCTCGCTGGCCAGCGACACGATCTTCATGAAGTTCTTCTCGCGCAGTTCGCGGGCGACGGCCCCGAAGATACGCGTGCCTCGGGGGTTGCCTTCGTTGTCGATGATCACCACCGCGCTGCGGTCGAAGCGCACGTAGCTACCGTCAGGCCGGCGGACCGGGAAGCGCGTCCGCACCACCACGCACCGGACGATCTCGCCCTTCTTGACCTCCCCACCGGGCAGGGCCTTCTTCACCGAGCAGATAATCACGTCGCCCAGCGAGGCGGTCCGGCGCGTGAAGCTGCCCCGTCGCGTGGAGCCGCCCAGCACCCGGATGCACCCGACTTCCTGGGCGCCGGTGTTGTCGGCCACGTCCAACCGCTGTTCTTGCTGAATCACGTCGCTAACCTTCGCCTGCCAGCGCCTCGGGAACGGCGGTGCCCTTGCGGATCACCCGCAGCAGCCGCCAGCTCTTGCTCTTGCTCATCCTGCGGCACGCTGCGATCTCCACCACGTCGCCCAGGCCGGCGGCGTTCTGCGGATCGTGCACCGCCACCTTGGTGGTCCGCCGCCTGATCTTGCCGTACATCGGGTGCTTCACCAGGCTGTGGACAACCACGCGGATGGTCTTGTCACCGCCGGTGGAGCTGACAACGCCCACACGGACGCTGCGTCTTCCGGTTGGAGCTATCTCACCTGGCTGGGCCATCGATTCCTCGCTGCCGCGCCGCCGCCTGGGCGGCGGGTCAGGCCTTGGTCTTCTGCGTTCGCCGCTGCTTCATCACCGTCAGGATCCTGGCGACGTCCCGCCGGGCCTTGGTAATCATGGACGGATCGGCCAACTTCTCGGTCACCGCCTGGGCCCGCAGGTCGAACAGGTGCCGGCGCAGCCGGTCGAGTTCGGCGGTGAGCTCTTCGTCGGTCAGGTCTCGGATCTCTTGTATCTTCATCGCTGGCGGCCTCTTACGGACCGTGGCGCCGGCCGAGCATGCGGCAGCGGACCGGCATCTTGCTGGCAATGCGGCGGAAGGCCAGCCGCGCTGTGGCCTCGTCCACGCCGCCGATCTCGAACAGGATCGTGCCCGGCTTGACCACCGCGACCCACTCGTCCACCTCGCCCTTGCCGGTGCCCATGCGGGTCTCCAGGGGCTTGGCGGAGACGGGCTTGTCCGGGAAGACGCGGATGTAGACGCGCCCCTCGCGGTGCAGGAAGTGCGTGGCCGCGACGCGCCCCGCCTCCAACTGCCGCGCGGTCACCCACCCCGGGTTCATGCTCTGGAGGCCATAGTCACCGAACGAGACGGTGTTCCCGCGGCTGGCCTTGCCGCGGACCTTGCCTCGCTGCTGCTTGCGGTGCTTGACTCTCTTGGGCATCAACGCCATGGATTCACCTGTCAGGCCTCTTGCGGGGCGCTATCGCCCTGCGAGGGGGTCTGGTCCGCCGGGGGAGCCGGTGGGCTGTCTTCGCCGGCAGGTTCCGCCGGTACGTCCGTGCCGCCGGCAGCCGGGGGCGATGGTTCTTGCGCTGCCTGGGCCTTGCCCTTGGCGGGCTGGGCAGGTCGGCGCCGGCCTCCCAGGCGCGACCCGCCCGGGCGGACCGTCGGGGCGGGCAGCGCGCCGCCTTCGCCGGCCTGGGGACCCCGATCGGTGCTTCGGCCGCGTTCCCGGCGCCGGCGGGCCCGCGTCATGGCCGCGGCGGCTTCCTCCTCTTCCTCAGTGGGCGCCTCGCCGAACATGCCGCGGTAGATCCACACCTTCACGCCGATGGTCCCGTAGGTCGTGTAGCAGGGGGCGAAGCCGTAGTCCACGTCCGCCTCCAGGGTGTGCAGGGGGATGCTGCCCATGATGAGCTGCTCGCTGCGGCGCATCTCGGCCCCGCCCAGGCGCCCGGAGACCATGATCTTGACGCCCTTGGCCCCGGCCTGCATCGTGCCCTCGGCCCGCTGCTTGATCGTGCGGCGGAAGCTGGCCCGGCGCTTGAGCTGCTGGGCGATGCCGTCGGCGACCAGCCGGGCGTCCAGGTCGGGGTTGCGGATCTCGACGATGTTGATGTTCACCCGGCGGTTGGTCAGGTCTTCCAGCGCCTCCTTGAGCTTGTCCACTTCGGCGCCCTTGGGTCCGATGACCAGCCCCGGGCGGGCGGTATTCAGGATGATCTTCAGCTCCTCGCGGGTCCGCTCGATCTCGATCTCGCTGACGGCGGCGTGCGGAGGCTGACGGTTGAGCCGCTCGTCGATGAACCGCCGGATCCGCTCGTCCTCGATAAGGAACTCGCCGTAGGTGCCCTTGGGGGCGAACCACCGGCTCTTCCAGCCGATCGTCACGCCCGTGCGGAACCCGATGGGAGATACCTTCTGACCCATGCTTGCGCCTTTGCCTCTTCTACGCTTCCTCGACGACCACGACGATATGGCTGGTTCTCTTCAGGATCTGATACACCTTCCCGCGATCCTTGAACTGGTGCCGCTTCAACCGGGGACCCTCCTCGACGCGCGCATCGCGCACGACCAGGCGGTCCACGTCCGCCTCGGCCTCGTTGGCGTTGGCGACGGCGCTGGTGAGCACCTTGGCGATCATCCCTGCGGCCCGGTTGGGCGTGAACTTCAGGACGTTCAGCGCGTGCTGGGCATTGTCACCGCGGATCATCTCGGCGATGAGCTGGGCCTTTCGCGGGGCGATGCGTGCAAATCTATGCTTAGCTTGCCATGCCATCAGTCACGTTCCCACTCGCAGCCGCTACTCCTGCCCTTCGATTGCCTTCCTGGCGCCGCCGTGGCCGCGGAAGATGCGCGTCGGGCTGAACTCGCCCAGCTTGTGCCCGACCATGTCCTCGGTCACGAAGACCCGTAGGAACGTCCTACCGTTGTGCACCATGAAGGTCCACCCGACGAACTCCGGCACGATGGTGCAGGCGCGGGCCCAGGTCTTGATGGGCTCGCGGTTGCCGGATTCGTTGGCCTTCTGGACCTTGCGGTACAGCTTCTCGTTGACGAACGGGCCTTTCTTGGAGCTTCGCGTCATCGTCGTCTCATTCCTTCACGGTCACCGGTCGCTCTAGAGCACCAACTGCCCATAGCGGACGTTCCGGCGGCGCCGCAGAATCAGCTTGTTGGAGACCTTTCGCTTCTTGCGGGTCTTGCCGCCTTTGGACAGCTTGCCGGTGGGCGAGACCGGATCCCGCCCGCCGCTGCGCCGGCCCTCCCCGCCGCCCATAGGATGGGCTACCGGGTTCATGGCCGAGCCGCGGACGGTCGGCCGGCGCCCCCGGTGCCGCATCCGACCGGCCTTGCCCCAGCGGACCGAGGCATGCTCGACGTTCCCGAGCTGGCCGATGGTCGCGCGGCACTGGGCGCTCACCATGCGCACCTCACCGGACGGCAGGACCAGGTGCGCCTTCGTGCCCTCCCGGGCCGCCAGGCGCGCCACCACGCCGGCGGTGCGGACCAGCTTGCCGCCCTCACCGGGCTTCATCTCGATGTTATGGATATCCAACCCCAGCGGCACCCGCGCCAGGGGGAGGCAGTTGCCCACCCGCGGCTCGGCCTGGGGCCCGGAGTAGACCTTGGCCCCGACCTTCAGCCCCACGGGGGCCAGCATGTACCGCCGCTCGCCGTCGGGATACTGGACCAGGGCGATGTTGCACGTGCGGTTGGGATCGTACTGGATGCTCAGCACCTCGGCGGGCTGGCCGTCCTTGTCCCGCTTGAAGTCGATCAGGCGGTACATCCGCTTGGCGCCGCCGCCGTGGTGG
>JALHTV010000023.1 GCA_022866005.1 Phycisphaerae bacterium | reverse complement strand
GGTTCTTCCGAGGAATCTGTGGGTGGATTCCTGGGGCGTGACGTTGGGCGCGTAGGGTAGTCGTTGGGGGTTCCGGCGTCGGCGGTCCCCTCCGAATAAGGTCCGCCTTCGGCGGGGGAATCTCGAGAAGGCTCCTCGGCCTCCTCCCTCTTTGACCGCGTGGGGCCGGGCCGCGCCCAGCCCGCGGGCCAGCGCCCTGGCGGATCGGCCTGGGGGGGGCCGGGTGAGTCCTTGACAGAAGCAAACGCATCCCGAAACCTTCGCTGTTTTGGCCAAACAGTGCACGTGAAGGAGACGGGATGCGCATCCAGACCATACTGAACAAGGTGCAGAAGTTCCAGTCGTTTGTCTACGGCGAGGCGCGGCTGGTCGACGAATTCCCCCGTCCGGCCTTGGAGGTGGAGCTTCGGCCGCGGGGCAACAGCCTTGCCGTCTGTTCGGGCTGTGGCTGCAAGCGGCCGGGCTACGACGTCCTGTCGGTTCGACGGTTCGAGTTCGTTCCCTTCTGGGGGATGCTGGTGTTCTTCCTGTACGCTCGGCGGCGTGTGGACTGTCCGACCTGCGGGGTGAAGGCGGAGGCCCTCCCGTGGGCGGAGGGCAAGCATCGCCTGACGACGACCTACGCCTGGTTCCTGGCCGGTTGGGCGAAGCGGCTGAGCTGGACAGAGGTGGCCCAGGCGTTCCACACGAGCTGGCATCACGTCTTCGAGTCGGTGAAGATGGCCGTGGAATGGGGCCGCCGGCACGTGGACCTGGAGGCCGTCACGGCCATCGGGATTGACGAGATGCAGTGGTCGCGTGGGCATCACTACGTGACGGTGGTCTACGAGATCACCGCGGGTCGCCGTCGGCTGCTGTGGGTGGGCCCGAAGCGGACGGCCAAGACGCTGCTGGGGTTCTTCCGCTGGCTGGGAAAGGAGCGGACGAAGCGGATTCAGTTCGTCTGCAGCGACATGTGGCGGGCCTATCTGAAGGTGGTGGCGAAGAAGGCCTCGCAGGCGATTCACGTGCTGGATCGCTTCCACATCATGTCGATGATGAGCAAGGCGATCGACAAGGTGCGTGCGGAGGAGGCCAAGGAGCTGAAGGCTCGGGGCCTGGAGCCGGTGCTCAAGGGCAGCCGGTGGTGGTTCCTGAAGCGTCCGGAGCATCTGACGGCCCGGCAGGCGGGGAATCTGAAGGAGGTGTTGAAGTACAACTTGCGGACGGTGCGGAGCTATCTGTTGAAGGAGGGCTTCCAGTTCTTCTGGGAGTACGTCAGTCCGTACTGGGCCAGCCGGTTCCTGGATCGCTGGTGCAGCCGGGTGATGCGGAGTCGGATCGAGCCGATGAAGAAGGTGGCCCGAAGCCTGCGGTCGCATCGGGAGCTGATCCTGAACTGGTTCCGCGCGAGGAAGGCCATCTCCGCCGGCGTGGTGGAGGGTTTGAACAACAAGGCGAAACTGGCTACGAGAAAAGCGTACGGCTTTCGGACATACGACGCGTTGGAAACTGTTCTCTACCATACGCTTGGCAACCTGCCGGAGCCCGATTATGCCCACGCGTTCCTGTGAGGAGCC
>JALHTV010000237.1 GCA_022866005.1 Phycisphaerae bacterium | reverse complement strand
AGTCGGCGGCGACGCAGCCCGGGGTGACTTGCTCCCCATCCACGGCCTGGACGTCCACCACCCTCGGGCCGGGGACCCTCGGCGATCGCCGCCACTGCTCCAGGGGCACCACCGCCGCCGGCGGAGTCAGCCTGCACTCGCGCGCGACCCGCCGCAGGACGCCGGCGTCACCGAAGATCACCGGCACGCACTCCTCCAGCACGCTTGGCTCGATGAGGATTCGCAGGCTCAGTTCCGGGCCCACGCCGGCCGGGTCGCCCATCGTCACCGCCACGGCGGGCTTGGCGGGAGGCGACCTGTCGGGCGACGTGGCCATGGAATCTTCCCTCGGGGTCATCGCGCGAGTGCCGCCAGGGAAAGGCCCTGGGCCTTCATGCTGTCCAGCATCAGCTTCCGCTGCGGCGCGTTGACCGGCTGAAGCGGCGGCAGGACGCTCGGCCCGCACAGGCTCGCCTCGTGCATCAAGGCCTTCAGCGCCGCGATGGATTGGCCCAGGCTTCGGCCGCCCTGGTACACCCCACCCAGCGCGTCCAGGGCCGCCTGGTGGCGCTTCGCGCGGCTCCAGTCCGCGGTCTTCACGGCCTCGTAGAGGTGCCGGCACAACGTCGGCGCCAGATTGCCGGCGCTGGGCACGAACCCCGCGGCTCCCTGCGACAGCCCCTTGCTTGCCAGGGCCGTGTTGCCAACGAAGATCGTAAAGTCCTCCCGGCGGCTCAACCGCTTCAGCAGCTCCGCAAGGTGCGTGGGGTCGGTGGCGGAATCCTTAACCCCCGCGGCGTTGGGATGGTCCGCCAGTCGCTTCAGCACGTCCACCGTCATGGCTATGTTCGTGGTCTGGGGGATGTTGTAGATGATCAGGGGACCGTTGATCTTGTCCAACAAGGTCTTGAAATATTCATATTGCTCCTGGTCGCTGAGGGTGAAATAGGACGGCAGGTGCGCCACCAGGGCGTCCACGCCCATGGCCAGAAACTCCCTCGCCGCGGCGAGCGACTCCGGCAGGTTGTTGCCGGAGATGCTCGCGTAGACACCGGCCCTGCCGGCCACCTTCTCGACCGCAGACGCCACCAGCCGCGACCGCATCTCCACCGACAGCGACGCCGACTCCCCCGTCGTCCCCGCCACGAAGACCCCGTCCACGCCGCCCGCCAGCAGGTGGTCCACCACGCGACGCAGCCCACGGTCGTCCAGCTCCCCGGCCTCGGTCACCGGCGTGACCATCGGCACGATCAAGGCCCGCCGCCGCTTGGATGGCATCGCGCGCGTCATCGGGTTTCAGTATGCCTTTCGGTAGATGCTCTCGGCGTCCGCCTGCGTCACCGGGCGCAGGTTATTCACCAACAAGCGCGTCACCTTCATCGCGGCCTCGGCCATGGGCGTGATCGCCTCGGCGGGGACGCCCAACTCGCCCAGCCGCCTGGCCACACCGCACCGGGCGCTCAGCTCGCGCACGGCCCGGATTCCCGCGCGCGCCGTCTCCAGGTCATCGCGCCCCACTTCGGCGCCGAGGGCGCGGGCGACATCCGCGTAGC
Organism: Phycisphaerae bacterium; assembly: GCA_022866005.1. Lineage (GTDB taxonomy): Bacteria > Planctomycetota > Phycisphaerae > SM23-33 > SM23-33 > JALHTV01. Next base: position 11,806 of record JALHTV010000237.1, on the reverse strand, counting down.
GCTGCGGGGCGGCCGGCGAATTGAACTCCATCACCTCCGCCAGCAGCACCGCGTTGGCCAGGCCGTGCGGCACGTGGTACATCTCGCCCAGCGGGTAGGCCAGTGCGTGCACCGCGGCCGTGTTCACCGGACCCTGACACAGCCCGCCGTACAGGCTGCCCAGCGACATCGCCGAGCGGGCGGCCACGTCATCGCCATGCTCGACCGCCCTAGCCAGGTTACCCGCGATCAGCCGAACGCCCTCCAGGGCGTACAGGTCCACCGCCACGTGCGCGTGCGCGTTGGCGTAGGCCTCGATGCAGTGCACCAGCGCATCCATGCCCGTCGCGGCCGTGGTCTCCGGCGGCATCGTCACCGCCAACAGCGGATCGACGATCACGGCGTCCGGCACCAGGTGCGGACTGACGACCGCCTTCTTGCGCCCGTCGGCGTCGTCCACCAGCAACGCGTTTGGCGAGACCTCGCTGCCCGTGCCGGAGGTCGTCGGCAGGCACACCAGCGGCGTCGCCCGGCCCGTGAGCTTGTCCTGCCCGAAGGCGTCGGTCACGTCTTGCCGCGAATCCCACAGGGCCGCGACCACCTTGGCGACGTCCAGCGCGCTGCCCCCACCGACGCCGACGACCGCCTGGGGCTTGACGGCCTTGGCCTGCTCCAGCGCCCGGCGGAACATCGCCACGGTCGGCTCGCGGTCGATGTCGCCATAGACCGTCACGGCCAGGTGCGCCTTGGCGCACGCCTCCAGCAAGCCCTTGGCCGCCGGAAGCACCGGCGGGCTGGTGACGACCAGGACGCGCCTCGCGCCCATCGCGGCAACTTCCTCGGCCGCCTGGGGGGCGCTGCCGGCGCCGAAGACGATGCGCTTGGGCTGCTGGAGGGTGACGACCTTCACGCTGCGCTCCCGCGGCCGATCCTCGCGGCCGACCCGCAGATATCGGATTTGCGCAAGACTGTCAAGCCTGGAAGCATTACCATAGCAGAAAGCCGCACGCTGAGACGTCCAGTAGACACAACCCCAACGGTCAAGGAGCCTCCGTTCATGCGCCCAGCCGTTCCGCCCAAGCCCAGCCAGCCCGCCAGTCCCGATCGCTGCCCCTACCTCGCCGCCGTCCGCACGCACGCCGACAACCTTCTGGGCAGCGCCCGCGACGTCTACGGTCCGCAGCACACGCCGCTATTCGTGGACGAGATCGAGCTGCCCGCCGCCCAGCCAAGGCCCAAGCCCTGGCGGTCCAACCAGCGGACAGGCCAACCGGTGATCTTGTCCAACCTCGCCCAGCAGCAGGCATTCCTCCGCGTGCTCGATGGGCTATCGGCCCTGACGGGCCAGGCCGCCTATCGCGATGCCGCCACCGAGGCCATCCGCTACGCGTTCGCGCACCTGTCCGATTCCACCGGCCTGCTGCGATGGGGCGGCCACTGCGCCTACGACGCCCTCGGCGATGAGTGGGTCGGCTACCTCCCCGGCACGCACGAACTCAAGGCCGTGTACCCCCACTATGGCCTGATGCACCAAGCCGACGCTGCCGCAACGCAGCGATTCATCGAGGCCTTCTGGAACGCGCACGTCTACGACTGGTCGGTCCTGGACTTCAACCGACACGGTGCCTACGACAAGCCCCCAGGGACCCTGTGGGAGCATCCCTACGTCGGCCGGGCAGTGTGGTTCACCAGCCGCGGACTGACGTTCCTCAACACCGGCAGCGATCTGTACTACGCCGCCGCCATGCTCAGCCACCTTACCGGCGACCAAAGGTCGCTCGCCTGGGCCAAGCGGCTCAACCACCGCTACCTGGAGACGCGCGATCCCGTCACCGGAATGGGCGGGTACCAATTCTCCATCCGCTACCTGCCCGGCGCCGACCAATGGTGCGACCGCGCGATCCACCAGTTCAGCGGGATGCTCTGCGGCCACGTGGTGCGGGAGGGCACCGTGTCGACCCCGCGGCTGATCACGACGATCTGCGCCCGCGCCGGTGCAGTCCGCCTGGCCCTGGGGGAGATGCTCGGAGCCGACGGGGCCGAGTTCGCTCGGTCGGCTGTGGAGGACCTGGCCGCCTATGGGCGTTGGGCCTACCGCGGCCCAGAGAACATCTTTCACGCGATCCATACCGACGGCACGGTGCTCACCGGCAAGGTCTTCGAGAAAGACGGCTACTACGGGCCGGCCGGCTGGGGCTTCCGGTCGGGGCCGGGCGACGGCCAGCACCTCCTGGCCTATGCGATGGGCTACAGACTCTCGGGCGATGCGTTCCTGTGGCAGGTGGCGCGCGATCTGGCCCGCGGCATCGGCCTGGGCGACATCGGGCCCGTGGGCGAGGCACCCCAGATGGACGCGACCACGGCCTGCGCCGAAAGCAACGCCGTGCTCGGCCTGCTCCAGCTCCACCAAGCCACCGCCAACCAGGCCTATTTGGACCTGGCCCGCCGCGTGGCCGACAACATCCTGGCCCAGCGCTTCAAGGACGGTTTCTTCACGGCCGGGGCCGACAGCCCCCTCGTGCGTCTCGACACCGAAGACCCCCTGGCGCTGCTGCGCCTGTCGGCCACCCTGGCAGGTAAGGCCGATTGCCTGCCGGCGCTGGTTCCAGGACCCATGAGCGCGGCCTGGGCCGGTCCGGGCGGGCCGCTCCTCGCACGGGCGGAGTGGGACGCCAGCCCCCGCCAGGCCGACTGAGATCACCCAAGGCCCCCTGTGCCCCGCCCGGCGCCCGCAAGGATCCCCCAGGAAAACCGCAATATGGCTGCTGCTTCCACGTTGGCCTTGACTAGGCGGGCCAGGCCGCGTAGAATACTGACTGGTCAGTACTGGAACTCCGACAACAGCTTCAACGGCAATGACTAACAGAGACAAGCGGCACCAGATTATGCAGGCCGCCGAGCGGCTCTTTACCAGCCGACGGTTCCACGAGGTGACCACCGACCAGGTCGCCCGCGAGGCCCACGTCGGCAAGGGCACCATCTACCGCCACTTCAAGAGCAAGGACGACCTGTTCTTCGAGACCGCCAACAGCGGCTTTGATGAGCTGTGCGGGCGGCTCCGCCGGGAGGTCCCTCCCAGCGCCCCGTTCATCCAGCAACTGCTCAGTGCTTGCCTGGCCATCAGCGGGTTCCACCTGAAGCGGCAGAAGCTCTTTGGCATGATGCAGGCCCAGGACAGCCGCATGGCGGCGTTCCGGGGCCGACTGCGCGAGCGCTGGGCGCAGAAGCGCCAAGCCTTGATCCAGGCCATCGCCGAGATCCTCCGTCGCGGTGCCGCCCAGGGCCAGATTCGAAGCGACGTCCCACCGGAGGTCCTCGCCAGTTTCCTGCTGGCCCTGCTGCGGACACGAGCAATTGATCTGCGGGAGGCGCCACCGGAGTTGCAGGCCTACGAGCTGGTCGTGGACCTGTTCCTTCATGGGGCGGGTCCTGGTGCGCCCGGGGGCGTGTGGCCCGTGCGGGCGGCCTCCGTCGATGATCTCTCCCCCACCCTGGAGACCCGATGAGCCCGCCCAAGGGCAATCCCGATCGCGCCTCGGCCGCCGCGTCGCGACTCGGCGGGTTGGCGATGATGACGCGCGCCTTGCGCCACCGGAACTACCGGCTGTTCTTCTTCGGCCAGGGCGTCTCGGTCATCGGGACCTGGATGCAGAACCTGGCCATGGGTTGGCTGGTATACCGGCTGACGGGCAGCAAGCTGCTGTTGGGCGTGGCCGCGTTCTGCTCGCAAATCCCGGTCTTCTGCCTGGCGCCGCTGGCGGGGGTGATCGCCGATCGCATCGACCGCCGTCGGCTCGTGATCGCCACGCAGACGCTGGCCCTGATCCAGGCCGCCGCGCTGGGCGTGCTGACCTTGACCGGTACGGTGCAGGTGTGGCACATCCTGGCGCTCGGCCTGGCGCTGGGCATGTCCAACGCCTTCGACATACCTACCCGCCAGTCGTTCATCGTTCAGATGCTGGACTCACCGCAGGACCTGCCCAACGCCTTGGCGCTGAATTCATTGCTGGTGAACAGCGCGCGGATCATCGGCCCCGCCATCGCCGGGCGCGTGATCTCCGGGTGGGGAGAAGGTCAGTGCTTCCTGATCAACTCGGCCTCGTACCTGGCGGTGATCGTGGCGATGCTGGCCATGCGGGTCCGGCCTGTGGCTCGCCGGGCCGTTCACCCCAGTCTGCTGACCAGCCTGAAGGAAGGCGCGCGATACGTCGCGGGGTTTGCCCCGATTCGCTCGATCCTGCTGCTGCTGGCCGCGATCAGCCTGCTGGGCATGCCGTATTCGGTGCAACTGCCCGCCTTCGCCCGAGACGTGCTGCACGGCGACGCCCAGACGCAGGGCATGCTCCTGGGCGCCGTGGGCGTGGGGGCCGTCGCCGCCGTGCTGTACATGGCCAGTCGAAGCACCGTTCGCGGGCTGGGCCGGATCATGGCGGCGTCGTGTGCGTTGTTCGGGGCCGCCCTGATTGCCTTCGGCCTATCCCATTGGCAGCCGCTGTCGATGGCCCTGCTGACGGTGGCGGGCTTTGGCGCAGTGGTCCAGATGATCGGCGCCAACACGCTGGTGCAGACCCTGGTGGACGATGACAAGCGCGGCAGGGTGATGAGCTTTCACGCGATTTGTTTCATGGGCATGGGGCCGTTCGGCAATCTGCTGATCGGCAGTCTGGCCCAGGCGTTGGGCGCCCCGACGGCCGTGATCTTGGGTGGGGCCGGCTGCGTGCTCGCGGCCGTCGCATTCGCGACCGCCCTGCCGCACCTGGGGCGGGCCGTCCACCCGATCTACGTCAAGATGGGCATCGCCGCGGAGCCCATGCCCAACGGCACCCTGCGCGGAGACTTATCGCAGGAGGTGAGGTTCTAGTATTCCTGCCGCCCCCCCCGTCAAGGCGACGGGCTGGGCCGACACAAGAAGTCAGAGAGGTCGTAACCATGTGGCGTAAGAAGAAGATCATCATCCCCGCCGTGGCGGTCTTGGCTGCGCTCGTCGGTGGAGGCGTGTGGATGTCGCGGGGGTCCGCCAAGCGTGATCCGGCGGCCTCGGGCCCGGCCACCGCAACGGTCACGCGCGGCGACGTGCGTTTGGCGGTGGCCTGCACGGGGCGGGTGGTGGCCAATCTGGACGTGGACATCAAGTGCAAGGCCAGCGGCGAGATCACCCGCCTGCCCTTCGATATCAGCGACGAGGTGAAAAAGGGCGACCTGCTGCTGGAGCTGGACCCCGTGGACGAGAAGCGGGTGCTCAGCCAGGCCCAGGTGGAACTGGCGGCCTCGCAGGCCCGATTGGCCATCGCCCAGCGGAACCTGGCCATCGCCGAAAGCGACCTGGCCACCGGGCGCCGCCGGGCCCAGGCCGCCCTGGAGTCCGCTCAGGCCCGCGCTGCCGACTCCCGCGCGAAGGCCGACCGCATGAAGCAGCTCCTGGCCAAGGAGCTATGCAGCCAGGAAGACTGCGACACCGCCGTGACTAGCGCAACCCAGGCCCAGGGCGACCTCGTCAGCGCTCAGGTGGCCATTGAGGAACTGAAGACCCAGGAAGACGCCTTGGAGCTCAAACGCCAGGACATCGTGCTGGCCCAGACCCAGGTCGACAGCAACACCATCGCGTTGACCCAGGCCCAGGACCGCCTGGCCGACACCAAGGTCATCTCACCGATCGACGGCGTGGTGGTGACCCGCAACGTCCAGGTGGGGCAGATCATCGCCAGCGGCGTCAGCAACGTCGGCGGCGGGACGACCGTGCTGACCCTCTCGGACCTGTCGCACCTCTACGTGCTGGCGTCGGTGGACGAGAGCGACATCGGCAAAGTGGCCGCAGGCCAAGAGGCCATCGTCACGGCGGACGCGTTTCCCGGAAGGATCTTCGACGGCAAGATCGTCCGCATCGCCACGCGGGGCGTGACGGAGTCCAACGTGGTGACCTTTGAGGTCAAGATCGAGGTCACGGGCAGGGACCGTCCCCTGCTGAGACCCGAGATGACCGCCAACGTGGAGATCGTGGCCGCGGAGAGATCCGGCGTGCTGACCGTGCCCTCCGAGGCCGTGGTCCGCAAGGGCCGGCAGCGCTTCGCCACGGTCGTCAAGGGGGCCCACAACGAGGAACGGGCCGTCGAGATCGGCATCAGCGACGGACTGACCACGGAGGTCGTCTCCGGGCTGAATGAGGGCGAGACCGTCCAGGTCCACGCCGGTGGCAGCGAGAGCCGCTGGAGCGGAGGTGGGCCAGGTCCATCCCGCCAGTTTCGGATGATGCGCGGGAGATGACGATGATCATCGAGGCCCAAGGCCTGGTGAAGCAGTACCGCATGGGCAGCACCACCGTCGTGGCCCTGGATGGTGTGGACCTGACCGTGGAGCAAGGCGAGATGCTCGCCGTCACCGGGGCCTCCGGCAGCGGCAAGAGCACGCTGATGCACATCCTGGGCTGCCTGGATCACGCCGATAGCGGGCGGTACGTCCTGGCCGGGGAGGACGTCTCGCGCCTGGACGGCAACCGCCTGGCCGAGATCCGCAATCGGCGGATTGGGTTTATCTTTCAGACCTTCAACTTGCTGCCTCGCCTGGACGCCTTGGAGAACGTGGAGCTCCCGCTGCTGTACGCGGGGTTCCCTCACGCCAAGCAGCGCGCCAGGGAGGCCTTGGACACCGTGGGGCTGGGCGATCGGGCGCACCACCGCCCCAGCGAGCTGTCCGGTGGCCAGCGGCAGCGGGTCGCCATCGCGCGGTCGCTCATCACCGATCCGGCGATCCTCCTGGCCGATGAGCCCACCGGCAACCTGGACACCCGGACCGGCGAGGAGATCCTCAGCCTGTTCGTCTCCCTGAACGCCGCCGGCAGGACCATCATCATCGTGACCCACGAACACGACATCGCCGCCCGTTGCCAGCACCAGGTGGCCATGCGCGACGGGCGGATTGTCTCGGAGACTCGAGGATAGCCCCATGCTTCTTGGCGTCATCGTCAAAGTAGGGGTGCGCAGCCTGTGGGCCAACAGGATGCGGTCCTTCCTGGCCATGCTGGGCATCATCATCGGGGTGGGGGCGGTGATCTCGATGCTGGCCATGGGCACCGGGGCCAAGAGGTCGATCCTCGCCCAGATCCAGGCCATGGGCACGAACCTGCTGTCGGTCCGACCCGGGCTATCCGGGGCGCGCGGAGTGACCACCGGGACGCGAGTGAACCTCACTCTGGAAGACGCCCAGGCCATCGCAGCGGGGGGCACGGGGGTGCGGCGCCTCTCCCCGGTCGTGTCGGGCAACGTCCAGGCCAAGTACATGAACCACAACAACCGGGTGACCGTGAACGGCGCGGCCATGACCTTCCTGCCGATCCGGGACTTCACCATCGAGAAGGGCCGGAGTTTCACCGAGATCGAGGCCGAGCAGAGCGCCCGCGTGGCCATCCTGGGGCCGGAAGTGGCGACCGATCTGTTCGGGGCCAACGACCCGATCGGCGAGGCCGTCAAGCTCAAGGGCATCAATTTCACCGTGATCGGCGTAACCAAGGCCAAGGGAGGTCAGGGGTTCTCCAACCCCGACGACGAAATCTGCATCCCTTACACCACCGCCATGAAGCAGGTTTTCGGGGTGGACCACCTGCGAGAAATCCTCGTGCAAGCGGACGAAGGGGCCGATTTAGCTAAGGTGGAGCAGTCCCTCAGGACTGTCCTCCGTCAGCGTCACAAGCTGGCTGCCGACGCGAACGACGACTTTGACATCCGGAACCAGGCCGACCTGATCGAGCGCGTCAGCCAATCGACGCAGACGTTTACGATCCTGTTGGGCGGTATCGCCAGCATTTCGCTGCTGGTGGGCGGCATCGGCATCATGAACATCATGCTGGTCAGCGTCACCGAGCGCACGAGAGAGATCGGCATCCGCAAGGCCATCGGGGCCAAGGAGCGGACGATCCTCCTGCAATTCCTGCTGGAGGCGATGATCACCACCGGCCTGGGCGGGCTGATCGGTGTGGCGGCGGGCATGGGCGGGGCCGGCATCATCGGCAAGGCCTCGCAGTTCACCACCGTGGTGGAGCCGTTCAGCGTGATCCTGGCGCTATCGTTCTCGGCCTTCATAGGGGTGTTCTTCGGCTTCTACCCGGCCTGGCGGGCGGCCCGGCTCGACCCGGTCGATGCGCTGCGATACGAGTAAGAAAGGAATCTTCTCGATGTCAGGGCGGCACGACTTGCGATGGATTCTCACCACGGTGGCCCTGGGCGTGGCGGTGGCGCCGGCAGGTGCCGCTGCGGGCACGGGCGCCGCAAGCGCGGGCAGCACCTCCCCCCCCGCCCCGGCTAGTGCTCCAGCGTCCACCCAACCTGCCGGAGAGGTTCTGAGGCTGACTCGCGAGCAGGCCATCCTTATGGCCCTGGAGAACAACAAGGCCCTGATCGTCCAGCGCTACAACCCCGACCTCCGCCGCGAGGCCGTGGAGCTTCAGCAAGCGGTCTTCGATCCGAACCTCACGGCGTCCTTCTCGTTCGATCGCACTCGGACGGACGATAGCAGCACCGACACCATCTCCAAGGGCGCCGATGCGGAAGTCGGCTACAGCCAGCTCTTCGCCACCGGGCTGGAGGTGGACCTGGCGGCCGGCACGGATGCGACCTACCAGTCCGGCCCTGACGACTTCACCTCTCGCCTGGCGCTGACCCTCACCCAGCCGCTGCTGCGAGGCTTCGGCCCGGCCGTAAAGCTCGCGAGCCTCCGCCAGGCGCGGGTGGACCTGGCCATCAGCCAGTACGAGCTCCGCGGCTACGCCGAGACCGTGGTGTCGGACGTGGAGAAGGGCTATTGGAGCTACGCCCTGGCCCAGCAGAAGACCCGGATCGTGACCCAGTCGCTGCAAATCGCCCAGGACCAGCTTACCGACACGCAGGAACGGGTGACCGTCGGCAAGCTCGCCCGGGCGCAGCTGGCGGCCGCCGAGGCCGAGGTGGCGCTGCGCAAGGAAGAACTCATCAACGCTCGCAGCACCGAGGCCAAGGCCCGCCTGACCCTCCTGCGCCTGCTCAGCCCGTTGGGAGACTCCCCCCTTCTGCGCGAGCTGCTTGTCCTGGACGAACCCGCCGCCGACACGCAGGAACTCGGCTCGGTGGACCTGCACGTGCAGACGGCCCTGCGCCAGCGCCCGGACCTCAACCAGGCGAGGCTTCAGATCAACCGCGGCGACCTGGAGATCGTCAAGACGCGCAACGGCCTGCTGCCGAAGATGGACCTGTTCGTCACCCTGGGCAAGACGGGTTACGCCGACAGCTTCGGCCCCTCGTGGGATGACCTGACCCGGGGGAACAGCTACGACATGCAGGTGGGCGTGGACCTGGAGTATCCCCCGCTGAACCGCAGCGCCCGCGCCACCCACCGCCGGGCCGTCCTGACGCGCGACCAGTCGACGGCGGCCGTGGCCAACCTCGTCGAGCTGGCCGAGACGGATATCCGCTCCGGCTACATCGAGATCCTGCGAGCCCGAGAGCAGGTCTCGGCCACCGCCGCCACGCGCAACTACCGCGAGGAGACCCTGCGGGTGGAGACCGCGCGATTCCAGGCCGAGAAGTCCACCTCGCTGCTGGTGAACATCGCCCAGCGAGACCTGCTCAGCAGCCGCGTAGGAGAGGTCGAGGCCGTCGTGGGCTACTTGAACGCCCTGGTGGACCTCCATCGCCTGGAGGGTTCATTGCTGGAGCGTCGCGGCATCGCCGCCCCCGGTGGGGCGCCGGTGCGGCTCGCCCAGCAGCCCCTGGAGTGATCGCCGCCTCTGAGCACCCCGGAGCCCCGACCCCCGCGCCCCCTCCCCCGGCCATGCGGCCTGGGAGAGGCTACGGAAAGAACCACAGCACGGGCAGGATCCCATGCTGGTGGAGCAGCTCCAGGATGTCTTCGATCTCCGGGATCAGGATGACCCCGGCTGTGTCGATCGCGATGCGCCCGATCGCCCGCGCCGAGACGATGAGCGTCTCTCGGCTGCGGTAGTTCTTCAGCCGAGGCCAGAACGCCGGGACCGCGCGGGCATACGGGGGATACTCCAACGGGAACTTGGCTGCCAGGTGCGCGGCCTCCAGGCGTGCGGACGCCACGTGGGCGGGCACCACCGTCGCCAACATCGTCCCCAGCATCAGCAGGTTCTCAAAGCACAGCCCGGCCCCGACGGTCAACAACAACGTCCCCACGTACAGCGGATTCCGACACAACGAGTAGGGACCGTCCGTCACGAGCACCTGGGACTTCCTGCCGCCGACGTAGAGGATCGACCAGATGCGGACGGACAAGCCCAACATCAAAAACAGGTAGCCCGCCGTCTCCACCAGGAACGCGCGCGTCGAGTCCAGATGCCAGGACGGGCGCACGAACACGGCCACGAAGACGATGGGGAGGAAAGCCAGCCGAAGCAGGACCACGCGGGCTCTTCGAAAAGTCATGAAGTACCTCTCACGGCTCCTGTGGGCAAAGCGGACTACGCAACAACCGGCTGAATCCGGACCACGCTCGTCCACGGCCTGTCGCGAAGCGGACAGGTTACCGGGGGCGGGGCATCAAATCAATATGCCTCGCGTCTTGCTCGCTGATCCTCTCCCGCTGCGGTGCGGACGCCCGCTGCCGGACGTCTAGAACTTCCCGCGGCGGACGGCCTGGACGACCTTGGTGACGCTATCGGCATGCTTCCAGGCCAGGAACCGCCACCATCCGGTCATGTCCTTGGGTGGGGGCACCTGGCGCAGGATGGCCTTGTCGTCCAGGCCCGCTTGGTAGGCGCGGCGGACCTCGGCCACCAGCCAGTGCAGGTACTCCACCCATCGCTTCAGTTCGGCCGTCGAGCACAGCGGCCCGTGGCCCGGCACGACGACCGCGGCGTCGAAGGCGATCAGACGATTGACCGTCTGGACCAATAGCGCCCCCGTCTGGTCCGTCAGCTCGCACGACAGCGGGATCAGCCCCCACCCGAAGATGTCCCCCACGAACAGCACGCCCTCCTGCGGTGCCCAGACGACGCAATCTTCCTCGGTGTGGCAGGAGGGCATCGGCAGCATCTGCACCTTCCGCCGGCTGCCCTGGAACCAGCGCCCTGGCGCCCCGATGGCCCCGGAGGCGTTGTCGACGACCTGGGCGCCGTGGCGGCGGACGAGCGCCCCGTTGAGGGCTACGTGATCATAGTGCGTGTGGGTGTTCAGCACGTATCGCACCGACCGGCCGGGCAGGGTCTTGGCGATCGCCGACAGCACCTCCGTCTCCAGCTCCGGCTGCTCCAGCGCGTCGACCACGACGGCGTACTCGCCCAGGTCGATCCAGGCCATGTTGTCCACCGCTTGGCGGACGATGAGTCCCTCAGCCACCTGGATGAGCTTGGGGAGATCGGCTTGTTCGGCGTTCATCGCATCCTCCGCGCGGGCCGGGGCTGTGCTACCACGGCCGGTGGGCTTTGACAAGCTCCGGCCACCGGGTAAGATGCGTGCCTCGGCAGGTGTGGCGAGGCCGCTGATCGCCCCAGGCCGCCGACGGGCCGTATCGCCGCGCACCCCCCCCAGGAGGGCCGGGCGGCAGGGATCATGGAGAACGATCGCGAAAGGTTCGCCCCCGAGGAGCTCAAGCGCTGCCTGCGTCACTACGACCTGGGGCACGTCGAGAGCATCCGCGAATTCACCCGCGGCTCGCGGCGCGCCCCGAAGGTCATCATCACGGCCGCGTCGGGCAAGTTCCTCTTCAAGCGCCGCGCCAAGGGGCGCGATGAGCTGGAGAAGGTCACCTTCACTCACCGCATTCAGGAAACCCTGGCCAAGCGGGACTTCCCGCTGCCCGCGCTGATGCCCACGCGGGAGGGCAGGACCATTCTGGTCCT
>JALHTV010000236.1 GCA_022866005.1 Phycisphaerae bacterium | reverse complement strand
GGAGCTTCAGCAGCTCCACGCGCGTCTGCTGGTCCACCGTCGCAGTCAACGCCCGCTGGGCCAGGGCCTGCTGCGCCTGCCCGGCGGGCATCGAGGCCAGGGCCTTCGCCGCAGCCATCACGACCTCCCCCTGGGCGTCCTTCAGGGCCGAGGCCAACATGCTCGCGGTCTGCGCGATGTCAAATACCGTGTTGCCGGTCGTGCCCAGGCGGGCAATGGCGTCGGCGGCGCGGATGGCCCAAGAGGCGGTCTGTTCGGGCGTCTGCGAGGCGGCCGAGGTCGTCTTCATGGCCTGGGCGATAGCCTCGGAGGCGCTGGCCGCGGTGACCTCCGCCTGCATCAGCACCATGCCGCTGTCCTGGGAAGCCATCCGTCGCAGCCGCTCGTCGCTGTAGGCGACCACCGCCGGCAAGGCCGCCAGGGCCGGGTCGGTCCGCATCCGCACCAGGAAGTCCGCCGGATCGGGCTTGGCGCCCAGGACCACCAGGTCCACGCCACCGGTCTCGCGCCCGGCCACCAGGGCCTTGTCGGGATCGGGTTCGTCCACCACCTCATAGCCGGCCGACCGCAGGGCGTCCTTAAGCAGGTTCCGCCGGGCCGAATCGGCGTCGATCAGCAGGGCCTTGCGCTGGCCGCGGTGGCGGAGTGCCTCGTTGAGCACCGCCACCACGCGGTCATCGCCTTTGAAGTGCTCTTTCGGTAGGGCATTCGCCAAGGCCAGCGCCGCCATCAGACGCACCTGGCGGTCGCGGTTGCTGAGGGCCTCCACCAGCGGCTGCACGCCACCGGCGACCGGTTCGACCAGGCTTCCCGCACCGGCCGTCTCCGCCAGGGCCTCGATGGCCCGCAGGGCCAGGGCCGGGTCGTCGTCCCGCAGGGCGCGCTGCAGCACGTCCTGGAGATACTTGGCGCTGCCGGCCAGGGCGTAGAACCTCGCGCCGGGCTCGCCCTCGGGTGCAGTGCCCTCCGGCGCGCCACTGTGAATCTCCTGATGCATCTTGGCCGCCAGCCACAGCGAGACGGCAGGATAGAAGGCGGCGTCTTGTTTCAGGGCCGCCTGGGCCAGCCGCATCGCGTAGACGTCCCCAAAGACCTCCTTCGGCACGGGGTGGTATTCCAGTCCCAGCCCCTCGCGCCACGACCAGACGTTGGCCGTGGGGCTGTTGGGATCGACCGGGACGGATTGACGGTTGTAGTAGTACTTCTCGGCCTGCTCGTACAGCACGGAGGCCGCCGGGGTGGTCGCAGCGGCCTCGCCGCCGCAAGCCACCAACGCCGCGGAGGCAATCTGGCGCGTTCGCTCGACCAGGTCCTCGCGCTGGAGCATCTCCTTCAGGGCCGCGGCCGCCTCGCCGTAGCGGATTCTCCCCAGGGCCTCAGCGGCGATCTGGAGCAGCCCCTGGTCCTTGGCAGCCAGGGCGGCCGACAGCGGGCGGACGGCTTCCTTGCCCATCCGCGGCAGCACGGAGATGATCCGCTCGGTGAGGGTGGCCGAGGTGGTTCGATCGGTGAGCTTCTGGACCAACTGCGGCATGGCGTATTCACCGCTGGTGACCAGCCGGCCGGCGCCGATCTCGTAAGCCCGCAGGTTCTCGGCCAGCAGGTCGATGGCGTGGGCGATCTGGTTGGGATCGGACCGCTCGGCGCTGTAGCCGGCCTCGATCATCTTGCGGATGTCGTCGATGATCGGCTTGAGGTTCCCCAACCGCTCGCCGCGCGTCAGCAGCCATTGCACGTCGCCCTCCTTGACCGACAGCAGGTAGACCTGCCGCGCCGCACCGGACTCCAGGATCGCCCTGCCGGTGCTCTCGGCCAGGTCCTCCCGGGCCACCTTGATGCCGTGCAGGAAGTTATCCCACAGGGCGGCGAGCTCTTTTTCGTCCACCTGCGGGGCGGGCTGAGTGGGCAGCGGGGCCTCGGCCGGCGGAGACGGGGCGGTCTCCGCCTCAACCGGCTGGGAAGTCGCAGGCTCTGTCTCGGCGGGCGCGGTATCGAGTGCCTGCCCCTGGCCCCAGGCCGTCCCCATCAGCGCAATCGCAACGGCGGCCACCATCCCGACGGCGGCCAGCCACATCCCACCCCCCGTGTTCCATCGCTTTGTCTTCATGGGGTCTCCAACTCCGCGGATCGCTCGGCAGGCCGCCCTCGCGGCGGGAGGAATGCCAGAAAGTCCGCTCCCGTGCTCACCTTCAGAACCGGCCGGACCCGTCCGGCCCCGGCCGTTTGGCTCGATTATAAAGGGCCCGCCCGCCCTGTCAACAGACAGCAACACGCCAGGGGCCAAGGGATTGCAGCCGTCCAGGCGGCCGACGGGTTCCGGAAGCCTTCCCCATCAGGCCTCTTGTCAGCGGGCACGGCGGCGGCTAGGATACCGGGCCTTGTCGTCGCGGTCCCCTCGGAGGTCCCATGAGTAGGTTGTCTAAGACCGACCCCGCCATCGCCGAGATCCTCCAGGCAGAATTGCACCGCCAACAGCACACGCTGGAGCTGATCGCCTCGGAGAATCACGTCTCCCCCGCCATCCTGGAGGCCACCGGAAGTGTCCTAACCGACAAGTACGCCGAAGGGTACCCCTCCAAGCGGTGGTACCGCGGCTGCCACCAGGCGGACCGCGTGGAGCGGCTGTGCATCAAGCGGGCGCTGAAGCTGTTCGGGGCGGAGTACGCCAACGTCCAGCCGCACAGCGGCACCAGCGCCAACCTGGCCGTCTACGTGGCGGCGCTGAAGCCCGTGGACAAGATCATGGGCATGCGCCTGGACCAGGGCGGGCATCTGTCTCATGGGAAGAAGACCAATCTCTCGGGCATCTGCTACCAGGTCGCCAGCTACGGCGTGCGCAAGGACACCGAGACGCTGGACATGGACGAGGTCCGGGATCTAGCGCGGCGGGAGCGGCCGAACATGCTCGTGGTGGGCGCCTCCGCCTATTCGCGGACGCTCGACTTCGCCGCCTTC
>JALHTV010000235.1 GCA_022866005.1 Phycisphaerae bacterium | reverse complement strand
TCGGCCAGGTATCTGGCTCGGCAGGACTTGAGGAGGTTTCGGGTCCCGGCTGCCTTGATGGCGGCACTGGAGATATAGCTGGTGCCCATGATCACCGCCACCGCCACGGCGATGAGCACAAGCATCATGGCGAACCCTCTGTCTGTGCGTGCCTTCTTCATCGTTCGTGCCCTCTTAACCTCCGCCGGTGGGCGTCTGCTCGGACCGCACCGCCGTCGAGAGGGTCCGCCCGCGGCTCAGTCAGGTACCAGGACGTACTGGCTATCGACCACCTGCACCTGGGCGGTCTTCGGCCCTCGGGCAGTGGCGGCACTACGGAGCGCCATCACGTTCTTGTCGGTGCCCACCGACAGGTAAAGGTCCACTCGCTTCGCCAAAGGCGGCGCGGGTGAGGCCGTCGCGGAGAAGTCCGTGGTGTCATTCGCTAAGACGATCATCTGCACATAGGCGCTGCCGGACACATTGGATAGGACCGCGTTCGCGTCGATGAGGTCGTACAGCGGCACCTCCACGTTCAACGCGGGCCTCAAGGCGTCGGGGAAGACCTTCCGGCATAGCCGGACCTCCTGGGCAGCGGTGTCGAAGACCAAGACCAGGACCTCATCGGCGTTGATGTTTCCGTTGCCGTTGGTATCGTCGACCCACAGGACGAGGATCGTGCCGGGGCAGGCGGTGATGAGCTTGGACCCTTGGACCGTCCGCTGGATGCGCAGCATCGCGCTCCGGGCGGTCTGGAGCGACTGGTAGAACCCCTCGGTGTCCTGGTATGCGCGGGACAGGGCAATCGTTGCGCCGGCCACCGCCAGGCCGATGATCGCGGTGATCGTCACCGCCATCATCATCTCCACCAGCGTGAATCCGTTCGACTTTGTCCTGCTGCGCATGAGGTATCCTCCCTCCTACGGCATCTTGTAGACCAGCCGGGTCAGCTCCACCAGCAGGGCACCCTTGTACGCGACCGTCACCATGACGCGGATGAAGGTGGCCGGCTGGCCCGTATCCTGCCCGCTGACATAGACGTATTGGGCGGAGACCCACCGGCTCAGATCCCCGGAAACCGCCGTTCTGATCACGACGCCATTGGCATCGGCGATCTGTCCGGCGCTCTCGGCGTAGCCGTGGTAGTCGTCCATGTTGTCGAACCGCGAGCGCCGGGTCTCACCGGTCTCCGGCCCAGGCGCGCTGGCACCCTGCGGATCGTCAAAGGGCTTAGCGAGGATCTCTTCCATCATCCCCTGGGCCAGGTTCACCGCCAGACACATCCGAGCGTCCGCCTGTTCGGCGCGGGCGCCCGCGGCAAAAGGCAAGGTAATCGCCGAGATGGCCGCCAGAAGAAGCACGGCCGCCAGAAGCGACTCGGCCAGCGTGAATCCTGCGGTCCGTCCTTGACGCCGTTCTGTCATCGTGGCCCCCTCTCAATAGCTGTAATAGGACACCCCATGGGGGTCGGTGCCCTGGCTGTCGGCCTTGAGCGTGAGTGTCGCGGGCTGGTAGACCCATCCGTGCGAATCGTCGGGAGCGGCCGGCATCGACCCGCTGTCAGGGATGATCTGCACGCTGCTCTTGCCGTTGACCGGGTTGGGCGGGATCTCCCGCAGGTACGGCCCGTGGGGATAGCCGGGCGTCCCAGGGGCTGCCAGCTCCCCGGTCAGTTTGGAAGCCATCGTCATATAGTCCACGTACGCCTGCTCGGTCGGCGGGGCATCGGGGTCGCAGCCGGGGTAGCCCGGGGCGACGTTGTGGTGCCCCAGAAAAACAATGATCTGCATCCGCATGACCCTCAAGTCGTCGGCCAGCATGCTTGCCCTGGCGGTCTGCGTGACGTTGGAGAACTTCGGCAACGCGACCGCCGCCATGATCCCCAGGATCACGACGACGATGAGCAGCTCCACCAGGGTGAAGCCCTTGGTACTCATACGTCCGCTCGCAGTCCGTTTACCCATCGCGGCCGGGTCGCACCCAATGGCCGAAGCCGCTCCCCAGCGCGACCCTCAGGTCGCCGCGGAAGCGGCCCTTGGCCCGGGGCCGACCGGGTGTCGGCCCCGGGCAAGGTCACGTCTCTATGTCACAAGGTGCGTCCCGCCGACCCTCGTTAGAGAGCGGCATGGGTCCCGTTGTCGTCCGGTGACATGCGGAAGCTAGCCGTGGCGAAGTGCCAGCCGGCGCCACCAGTTCCTGCTGCGGCACCGTCAACACGAACTGTGTCCAGACCGTTGAACGCATTGGTCGGGAACTTCTGCATGTACGGCCCGTAGGTGGTGCCGGTGATCTGACCGTAGTCGTCGGTCTGCCCGGTCAGGCGAACCACGAAGCTGGCAGCATCCGGCGTCCAGGTCACACCGTTGTCAGTGGACTGCAGGTGCGGGTAGCGATCGAGGTGCTGGATGTTGTACAGCTCCAGCTGACTCCGCAGCGTCTGGAGATCGCTGGCCAGCGCGGACTCCCGGGCGTCGTTCGATGCTGAGCTGAACTGCGGAATCACGATCGCAGCCAGGATGCCCAGGATGATCACGACGATCAGGATTTCAACCAGGGTGAAGCCTCTATTCCTAGTCATGGTACTTGAGCCTCCGTTACAGGAACCGTTGTCTCTAGTCTCTAATGCCCCCAAAGGGGGCGCCGTTTTCCTTCCCTCCGTCCATGGGTTCGGGTCATTCCTTTGGCTCGCGGTTTGCCTGACTCTTCGGGGGGCAGTCGGCCTAAGAGCTGTCTCCTGGCCGATGGGGCCTGGGGCGATACGCTCGGCCCCATCCTCGTGCCCCATCTGCCTCCGCAACGCCTAGCCGGCTGGTCTCGCTGTTGCCTCACCTCCCTCGGCGGACAGCCACACGGCTCCGAGTCATGCCAGGTCTTCCAAGCGTTCTGAAGGACAGGCATACCCGCGGTCTTCCTATCCGGGAGCCAACCCTGTTATCGGTTGCCCCGGAAGGGGTCTTCACTAACTCGCTGCAAGCACTATGCGGTTTTGTCCATGACCGGCGCTGCGGCTCGTCGAGGGGCTAAGTCCCGCAGTGGGCCTCGCTAACGACGAGACGCGCCCAGGCAGCCCGGACTTCCCAACCCATGGTCGGGGCCGCAGCACACCGGTTGGCGCCTCTAATGCGCGCCCGATCGACACGTGAAGCCCTCCGAGCCCGTGCTCGGGGCCTCACTATGAACAATAGGATTCCCCCCCTGGGTCGGCAAATGGCTCACCCCGCAGGCCACGCACCCCCGTAAGGTTACAAGGCCGGCACGTAGCGGGCCTTAGTCGCGGTAGGCATACCCCGCCCGCGCGTGCGGCCGGAGCGACTCGGCAATGTACCGGCGCAGGGCCGCGCCGGGGCACTGAGTGTTGGCATTGGGCGCATCGCAATGGCCGATGATGTGTTCGGGGGAGATGTCGTAGCGGGCCCCCAGGGAGTCCACCAGTTGACGCAGCGAGGCCAACTGCGCCGCCGAGGGCAAGTGGTATCTGAAATCCCCCCCCAGGCAGATGCCGATGCCATACTCGTTGTACTCGTTGCCGGGCGTGCCGCCGGTGTGGGCGCCGGTCTTCTGTGCCGTCCAGCGGCCGCCGACTTCGATTCGGCCGTCGGCCCCCCCGTTGCCATTGTCGATGACGAAGTGGTACCCCAGCTCGTCCCAGCCCCGTTTGCGATGATGCGCATCGAACTCGGCGGCGTTGCCCTTGTCCGTAGCGCTATGGTGAATGACGATGTACCGCCAGGTCTTGGGCCTGCTGACCTCCCAGAGGTCCCGGCCCCCGGGCGCAGGTGGCTCTTGCCAGGCGGGCGGCGTCGGTGTCGCCCGGGCGACCGGCGCAGGAGCGGCCAGATCCAGGTCGTGCACCGGAAGCTCCGCCATCGGCGTCTGCCCCGTCGTGCAGCCGCCCAACAGGACCGCCACACAAGCCACCGCACAGATCGGCCATAACCTGGTCGTCACCATCTCGTTGTCCATTCTGACGCATCCCAAGTCCCGTCGCCAGGGCTGGTCGGCGGGGGTGGGGTCTTATTCCCCTATCGGCCCGTCCGCCAGGGAATCTTTTGCTGTGCTTGCGACTGGTCCCGACGGCCGTCGCCTCAGATTCCCAACGACGCCAGCCGGGCGATGCGGTCAGGAATGGGCGGGTGGGTGTCAAAGATGCTGCTGGATCGCTCCTCGAACTTCTTGATGGGGTGCACGATGTACAGCGGCGCCGTGGCGCGGTTGGCGACCTCCAGGACTTCCTCGTCCCCGGACAGCTTCGCCAAGGCGCTCGCCAGGCCGTGGGGATTGCGCGTCAGTTCCACGCTGCCCGCGTCGGCCAGGTACTCCCGCTGGCGGGAGATGGCCATCTGGATGATGCGGGCCAGGATCGGCGAGATGATGGCCAGGACCAAGGCGACGAGGATGACAATGGCCATGACTCCCCCGCCGACCTGGCGCTCGCGGCTCCGGGCGCGCCGTCCCGGGGCGCCCCACCTCAGGCTGCGCAGGAAGATGTCGCACAGCATCACCAGCACGCCCACCATGACCGCGATCAGCGTGGCGAACAGGATGTCGTAGTGCCGCACGTGGCTGAGCTCGTGGCCGATCACGCCCTGGAGCTCGTCGCGCGTGAGGCGGTCGCGCAGGCCCGTGGTGATGGCCACGCACGCGTGGCGCGGATCGCGCCCGGCGGCGAAGGCGTTCATGGCCGTGTCGTCAATGAGGAAGATCCGCGGCATCGGCAGCCCCCCGGCCAGACACAGCTCCTCCACCACGTTGAACAGTTGCGGGTCGTCGGGCTTGGCAATCTCGCGGGCCTTGCTCAGTCCCAGCAGGATGCTGCTCCCGCCATAATAACTGCCCAGCATGAGCAGGAATGCGATCAGCGCAGCCGCCACGGCGACCGACACGCTGAAGGCCACCTCCCCACCGCCCCAGACATAGCCGATCAGCACCCCCAGGGCCACGAACAGGAACACGAACACCCCCAGCAGCAGCCAGGTGTTCCGCTTGTTCCTGGCAATCAGCGTGTGAAAGGTCTGAGCGCCCATGGCGGCGGGTCCACCTTAACACCGAGGCAGCCGGCGGCTAGAACTTTACCTTCGGCGCCTCGCGCATGGCGGCATCCTCCAGCTCGAAGTAGTCCTGCCGGGCGAAGCCGAACGTGCCGGCGATGACGCTGTTGGGGAAGGTTTGCGCCGCAGTGTTGTAGACGGCGGCCGAGTCGTTGTAGTGCTGGCGGGAGAACGAGATGCGGTTCTCGGTGCTGCTCAGCTCCTCCTGCAAGGCCAGGAAGTTCTCATTGGCCTTGAGGTTGGGATAGGCCTCCGAGAGGGCAAAGAGCTGTCGCAGCTCGCCGGTGAGCATGTTCTCGGCCTCGGCCTGCTGGCGGACGCCCTGGGCGGCAATCGCCTGCTGACGGGCGTGGATCACCCGGTCCAGCGTCTCCTTCTCGTGGGCGGCGTAGCCTTTGACCGTCTCCACCAGATTGGGAATCAGGTCATAGCGACGCTTGAGCTGCACGTCGATCTGGCTCCAGGCCTCCTGGCAGCGAATGCGTTTCTGCACCAGGCCGTTGTAGATACCGATAATCGCCAGAATCGCCAGGACGACAACGACAAGCACGATAATCAAGATCGTCGTCAGCATTGCTCTTCCCTTTCGTCAAGGCGCCCGCGGTTGCCAAGCCTGACCGACTTATACCGGCCGGGCCGGCGGTTCTCAAGCGCCTTTGTGATGTCAGACCCCCGACCCGGGGGGGGTATTCACAATGGTCTTGTGAATCTGCCCCTATATAATGTCGATGAGAGAGGTAAGTCCCAACGCCCACATCAGG
This sequence comes from Phycisphaerae bacterium, assembly GCA_022866005.1. Classification (GTDB taxonomy): domain Bacteria; phylum Planctomycetota; class Phycisphaerae; order SM23-33; family SM23-33; genus JALHTV01. Next base: position 8,750 of record JALHTV010000235.1, on the reverse strand, counting down.
CCTATCCCGTGGACTCGTTCACCCTCAACAAGATCGAGTTTGACGCCGTCCGGCACGTTCTCCAGCGATTCTGTAGCTGCTCGCTGGGCAAGGTCCTGGCCGCTCGGATCAGCCCGTCGCGCACCCCGCAGGTCATTCAGCACTGGCTGGACCAGGTCACGGCGATGATCCGGGCCATCCGAGACGTGGGACTGCCGCCCCTGGCGGGGGTAGCGGACATCACGGAGGCCCTGGCCCGTGCCCACCCCGGCGGCGGCGCCAGCGCGGAGGACTTCGCCGCGATCGCCTCGACCCTGGAGGCCGCGATCCAGGTCCGGCGGTACCTGCTGGGCCTGTCCGAGGAGCTCGGCGAGCTGCACGCCCTGGCTGAGGGCGTGGGGGAGTTCACCGGAGAGGTGGCGGCCATCCGCTCGATCGTCGGGCCGGACGGTGCGGTCATGGACGAGGCCTCGCATCGCCTGGCAGGCCTCCGCCGCGAAATCGCCGCCACCAGCCAGCACGTCCGCGACGTGATCTACGGCTACCTCCGCCAACCGGAGGTCGCCAAGCTGCTTCAGAACGTCACCGTCACGCTGCACGGGGACCGCTACGTCCTGCCGGTGAAGGTCGAGAACCGGGGGCGCCTGCCCGGCGTGGTGCACCGCGCCAGCCACAGCGGCGCGACCGTGTTCGTGGAGCCCAACGCCAGCGTCGAGCTGAACAACCGCCTGGCCGACCTGTACGTCGATGAGCGCAACGAGGTCCAGCGCCTGCTGAATCAATTGGCCGTGCGCGTGCAGGCCCGGACCGCGGAGATGGGCGCGACGCTGCGAGCGCTGGGGCAGATCGATCTGGTCTCGGCCAAGGCGCAGTACGCCTACCAGTTCGACATGACCGCCCCCCAGGTCTCGGAGCGCAGCCCCGTTCAGCTCATCCAGGCCCATCACCCGCTGCTGGTGGAGCAGGCCCGGCAGGAGGAACAGGCCGGAATCCCCGCCGAGAAGCGCCACCCCGTCGTGCCCATCGACGTGCGCCTGGGCAGCGACTTCGACCTGCTGGTCCTTACGGGCAGCAACACCGGCGGCAAGACCGTCTCACTCAAGACGGTCGCGCTGCTGGCGGTGATGGCTCAGTCCGGCATGTACGTCCCCGCCAGCCGGGGGTCCACCCTGCCGATCTTCCACGACGTGTTCATCGACGTGGGAGACGAGCAGTCGCTCCAGCAGTCCCTCTCGACCTTCGGCGCACACATCAAGCGCATCCGCTACATCCTCTCCAAGGCCGACCGGAATTGCCTGGTGCTGCTGGACGAGCTGGGCGCCGGCACCGACCCCGACGAGGGCGGGGCCATCGGGGCGGCCATCCTGGACGAGCTGCGGCGGATCGGCTGCCTGGGCATGGCCACGACGCACCTGTCGGTGCTGAAGGCCTACGCCTTCAACCACCCGCGGGTGGACAACGCCTCCGTGGAGTTCGACACGGCCACCCTGCGCCCCACCTACCACCTGCGGATCGGCACACCCGGGGAAAGCCACGCCATCACGGTGGCCGCCTACCTCCACCTGCCCGGACGGGTCATCCACGAGGCCCGACGCCACCTGGGCGAGCAGGGCAAGCAGTTCCGCCGGGCTATCCGCGCCACCGGGGCCGCCCGACAGGTCGCCGAGGAGGCCCGCGCCGAGGCCGTCCGCGCCCAGGCGGCCGCCCTCCAGCAGCAGGAAGTCTACGAGGCCAAGCTGGCCGACCTGCACCGCCTCAAGGAGCAGTTCGAGGTCTGGCTCGCTCGCCTGCCGGACCTCAAGGCCGGTGACGAAGTGTTCGTGCCCTCCGTGGGCAAGACGGGGCGTCTGGCGCGGTTGGAGCTCCATCGCCAGATCGCCGCGGTGGACTGCGGGAACGTGCAGGTGGAGGTGCCGCTCGCGGAGCTGATGCCCGATCTGGGCCAGGCTGCCGTCCGCGAGCAGCTCGACGCCCTGCAGCGCGACATCTTGGCCCAGGCCCGCGCCAGCCAGGCCGACCGCCAGGAGGCCAACCACCTCAAGCAGGAACTCCACCGCAGCATCGAGCACCAGAAGGAACGCGCCCGGCAGTTCGACACGTGGCTGTCCGCGGTCGGCCGGCTCAAGGCCGGTGACGAGGTGCCCATCACCCGCAAGCCTGGGGTGGGCAAGGTAACGGCGGTGGACCTGCACGGCCTGCGGGCGACCGTCCAGACCGCTGAGGGCCCGATGGTGCTTTCGCTTCAGGAGCTGTTCCCACAGACCGGCCCGTTCGCCGTCCGTCCGCCCCCGGTCCACAGAGCCGCCGGGCGCCCCGGCCAGCCCCCCCCCAAGGCAGCCCCCAGACCCGACCAACCCATGCACCGGCGAAGCCCCCAGAGCCGAGACGCCAAACAGAGCCTCCAGGCGCTGCTGGCCACGCCGCCGGGCCAGAAGGTCTTCGTCGTGCCCTTCAACAAGCCCGCCACGCTCATCCGCATCAACGAGAGCAAGGGCCACGCCGTGGTCCAGTCGGGTGCCTTCGAGATGGAGCTGCCCCTGGCGGACCTCGAGCCGCTACACCAGGGGAAGTAACTGCCTCGGCGGGGTCGGCCCCTGCCGCGAAGCGCCAACGTCCCCGGCACGGTCAGGTCTTGACCGAGTCCAGCATCAGCACGGCCACCGGCCCGAACAGCATTGTCGGCAGCCAGGCCGCCAGCGACGGCGGCAGCCCCACATACCGGCACAAGTGGACAAAGGCGTAGAACGCCCCCACCATCAGCAGGCACAGCGAGGCCGAGGCCTTCACGTCCCGCCGTTCGCGCGAGAGGATGAACGGCAAGGCCAGCAGCAGCATGATGAGGTTGTTGATCGGATCGGTCATGCGGCTGTGGCGCACCAGCAGGGCCACGTCGGTGTCGGGCACGCGCCGCATCCGGATGACCTCGGCCAACTGGGTACTGGACATGTACTCCAGCCACCGGCTGGACCGCCGCAGCAGCAGGTCGTCACTGGTCAGGTCTGACGGGCAGAACAGCGCCGCATTCTGAAGGCGCCAGGCCTGCTCGGCGGCATCCCACGTGGCCGAGGCAGCCACGAAGGTCGCGAGCACCCGGCCGTCGCTCGTGAGGAAGCTGAATCGGGGCCGATCCAGCCGCCCGCCTTCACCCCCGCTGGATGCGGGGATGAATGCCTCGGCCTGGAGGACCATCGGGTACTGCCGGTCCGTCCGACGGATGCCGCCCTGGGCGGGATTGTCCTCCTGGCTGGTCTTGGCTAGCTCACGCGGCCCCAGGATTGTATAGATCAGGTGCACGTCCGGCACGTAAGGCCAGACGCGGTCGTACTGACAGCTCCGCAGCAGCACGCCGCCGCGAATCAGCCAGCCTTTCTGCCCGTCCAGCTCGCCGGGATGGGCCTGGTCGCCCAAGATTCCGGCCACCTGGCGCAGGTCGGCGTCACGGAGGAACACGGAGGGGTTCACCATCTCGTCCCGGGCGGGATAGAAGGCGTCCGCGCGCCAGACCGAGCGGTTGCCGTCCACCGCAAAGGGCATGGTGAACTCCTGCGTCCCCGTCGGGTCATCGCGTGCCCGGGCCAGGCGGCCCGCAATGGAGGAGGTGGGGATGATCATCTCCTGGTCGACCACGATGAGCGCGCCCATCAGCATCGCGCACAGCACGATCGGCCAGATGATCCGGTGGAGGCTGACCCCCGAGGCCAGCATGGCCGTCAGCTCGTTGGTCCGACCCATCATGGCCAGGCTGAACGTCGCCGCCGCGACGATAATCACTCCCCCCAGCTGGGCAAAGTACTCCAGCGAGTGCACCGCATAGTACCCGGCCACATGCGTCATGACGCGACCGACCGCCGGAGACCCCTTGACGTACTCATCCATGTTGATGAACAGGTCCGTCACGATGCGCAAGGCCATGAGGATGACGAACCACAGGGCCGCCGAGGTCAGGAAGTTCCGCACGATGTATCGGTCGAGCGTCCTCATGGCCGGTCACTTTCGCGACAAGTGCGTGAGCACCGCGGCGTCGGCCGCGATCAGGGCGATGATCCCGCTCCAGATCGCGGCCAGCCCAAAGATCGTCGGCACGGCCGGGGCGCGGACGAGCTGCTTGCCCATCAGCATCATGACGATCACCACCGCCGCCGGGACCACCGACAACGCAAACGCGCTGATGAGCTGCCCTCCGCGGAACATCAGCCCCAGTGCCGCTCCCAGCGTGACCATCAGGAAACAGCTCACGCCGTAGGCAATCCGGCTGTGCATCTCCGCCTTGATGCGGTTGAGCAGGCGACGAACCATCTGCTCCGAGAGCCCGGTGGTGTCCCTCAGGATGTCCGCATTCGAGGTGAGCTCGGCCGCCCGCGTGTAGATGTCCTCCAGGCTGATCTGATCGGTCTCCTGGCGGATTTCGGCCGGCAGGTTCAGTTGGCCGATATCCCACTCCGCGCGGCGCTGGGCCGGCAGGGTTCCGTCCGGCGCGCCCACCACCACCCCGTGCCGCAGCTCGATGGTCGCCTGAGACGTGCCTTCCATGGCCGACCAGGCCATCTCGATCGTCCCCTCCTCGGACGTGATCGTCGAGACGGTTCGCCCTCCGCGCATGACGAGGACCTCCACGGGCCGACGCCCCCCCTCGGCGCTGGTCAGCTCGACGGTCTCCCCCGATTTCCCAGCCGCCCCGGCACGGATGCTGTACACGTCTCCCTCGCGCGTGAGCTTCTCATAGGGCAGGCCGCGCGTGATCTCCCGCACGATGTCCTCGGCCACCCGGTCGTGGCAGATCCGCCGCTTGATCTTCGTCAGCTCCCTGGAGATCACGATGTTCCGCATCGGGTCGCCGAGGGTCGCCGCCAAGTCGTCCCAGTTGTACCAAGACACATCCTCGCGAATGGGGCCTTCGGGCATGGCCATGGGCGGCAGGGGCATCGACGCCTGCTCCACGATGTCGCGGCTGTTGGAGCGGCTCACCGTCGGACTGATCAGTGTCACCGTCGCCCAGACCTGGCCCTGGTCCATGGAGAAGCTCACGACGGCGGTGCTGGCCGTCAGGAAGCGCTGGTCGGAGCGGCGGTGGGCGTCGGCGGCCACGACCCCGCGGAGCTGGAGCGTGTCGGTGTATTGCTCCACCTGGTCGGCGTGGACGTAGTACCCACTGTAGTCAATGTAGCTCTGCGCACGGAACTTCTGCCGCACGATGCCCACGATGTTGGCTCTGACCGACCGCTCACCCAGGCCGATCATGTGCGGGGTGACATAGTTGCTCAGAAACAGACTCGCGAGCGTCACGACGCCGCCCAGCACCATGGCCGGTTTCAGCAGCCGCAGCGTGGAGATGCCGCTCGCGCGGCAGGCGGTGAGTTCGTTGTCCTGGCTGAACCGCCCATAGACGATCGTCGTGGCGAACAGGGCCGCCACCGGCATCGTCAGCGAGAGCATCACCGGCAGCGTGTAGCCCAGCAGCGACGCCAACTGCCCCGCCGCCAGCCCTTCCTTGTGCATCGGCTCGATGATGGCGAAGACCGTCATCACCAGCGTGAAGGCCACCAGCGACAGGCCCGCCGCCTTCCACAGCTCCCGCGACAAGAACAGGCTCAGCGTTCGGATCAAATCGCCTCTCCGCAGCACCGGCCCCCCAGCCGGCGAGCCGTACATCCTAACGGCGGGTGACGGGTGAGTCCACCGTGTTCACCCAGGGCCGCCAACGCCCTGGGCCGGGCGGGGTGCAGGTTCGTTTGCACTCAGCCGCCCGCTCGACATACAATCAGGGTATGGCGGGGCCGGGGCGGGCCTCACGACGTTCGTTCCGGCCCCGCCCCAGGCGTCACAGGAGTCGATGATGCGCCAGGTCGTGCTGGGCAAGAGTGGATTGAAGGTCTCCGCTGTGGGATTCGGGGGCATACCGATTCAGCGCGTCTCGCTGGACCAGGCCGTGCGGACCCTGCGGGCGGCGCTGGACGCGGGGATCACCTTCATCGACACCGCCGCCGGCTACACCGACAGCCAGCTCAAGATCGGTGAGGCCATCAAGGGCCGGCGCGACGGGCTGGTCATCGCCTCCAAGAGCAGCCAGAAGACCCGCGACGGCATCCTCGCGGACGTCGACCGGGCTCGGCAGGAGCTGGGGGTCAAGACCATCGACCTCTACCAGCTTCACGGGGTCTCGTCCCCCCAGACCTGGGAGGCCGTCTCCGGACCGGACGGCGCCCTGGAGGGGCTGCTCGCCGCCCGCGACAAGGGCCTGATCGCCCACATCGGCTTTTCGTCCCACAACCTCGACATCGCCCTGAACCTGGTCCGCGAGGAGGTCTTCGAGACCGTCCAGTTCCCCTTCAACCTCGTGACCGCCGAGCCGGCCGAGAAGCTCATCCCCCTGGCCCGCAAGAGGCATCTGGGCTTCATCGTCATGAAGCCCCTGTGCGGTGGCCAGTACGACAACGCCGAGTTCGCTTTCAAGTTTCTCAACGGATTCCCCGACCTGGTCCCCATCCCAGGGACGGAGTCTCCGGAGCAGGTCCGCCAGATCGTCGAGATCGTCAACTCCGGCGCCATGCTGCGCGGGGCCGAGAAGGCCCAGGCCCAACAGATCGCTGCGAGCCTAGGCAAGCTGTTCTGTCGCCGCTGCGGGTATTGCCAGCCCTGTCCCCAAGGCGTGCCCATCACCAACGCGATGGTCTTCGAGGGGTTCTTGCGGCGCTTCCCGGTGGCCAAGATCCTGGAGGGGCCCGGCAAGGGCGTGATCGAGAAGGCCGATCTGTGCAACGAGTGCGGGCAGTGCGAGGAGAAGTGCCCCTACAACCTGCCCATCCGCCAGACCGTCAAGCGCGCCGGGGAGCTGGCCAAGAAATTCGCCGCCGAGCACGGCCGGACCTAAAGACGGACCGTATCCCCCTGCTGCCGCAGGGCTTTCGCCAGGAGGCGCGCTGAGGGCCCCATCAAGCGGAGGATCGTTTTCCCCAAGGGCGCATCTGGCAAGCCCCCGCCGTCAGGCGGGGGATTCGGGCCCAAGGAACGCCCGTGCATCCGTGAAAGGCTTTGGCGTTGTTCGCGGGCCGAGCGGCTGATAGAATCCCGCCTTCTCCACGACGGCCGCCTGACGGAGCGAGCATGGTCCACCGCGTCGAGATCCGCCTCAAGGAAGGGCTGACCGACCCCCAAGGCCAGTCGGTACTCGCGCAGATTCGCGAACTGGGTATCCAGTCGGTCCGTCGCGTCGTCACCTGCCGGTTGTTCTTCCTGGCGGGCAGTCTCTCAGCCGAGCAGGCCGCCCGCGCCGGGCGCGAGCTGCTGGCGGACCCGGTCATCGAGACGTTCACCCTCGACGGCCAGGGCGACGCCGCCGCCGACGCCGTCATCGAGGTCCACCTCAAGCCCGGCGTGATGGACCCCGTGGCTGAGTCCACCGAGCGGGCCCTCCGCGACATGGGGCTGGACCTCGCCTGGGCCAGCACCGCCCGGCGCTATGAGCTGCACGGCGACATCGCCACCGGGCAGTGCGAGAACATCGCCCGGCGGCTGCTCGCTAACCCCGTGATCGAGGACGTGCACTTCCGCTCGCACACGCCGGGGGAGCACCCCGTGGGCGGCTACACGCTGCGGATCGTCGAGGTGCCCATCCGCCATCTCGACGACGAGGGCCTGATGCGGGTCAGCCGCGAGGGCGAACTGTTCCTCAACGTCACCGAGATGCGGGCCATCGCCGACTACTACCGCCGCATCGGCCGCGAGCCCCGCGACGTGGAACTGGAGATGATCGCCCAGACCTGGAGCGAGCACTGCGTCCACAAGACCTTCCGCTCCGACGTCCGCCTGCTGGACGCCTCCGGGCAGCAGGTGGGGCACATCGACAACCTTATCAAGAGCACGATCTTCGCCGCCACGCACAAGCTCGCTAAGCCCTGGTGCATCAGCGTCTTCCAAGACAACGCCGGCGTGATCGAGTTCGACGACACCCACGCCATCTGCTTCAAGGTCGAGACGCACAACCACCCCTCGGCCATCGAGCCCTACGGCGGGGCCGCCACGGGCATCGGCGGGGTGATCCGCGATCCGCTGGGCACGGGCCTGGGGGCTGACCCGGTGGCCAATACCGACGTGTTCTGCTTCGGCCCGCCCGACCTGGCGCCCGAGGCCGTGCCCAAGGGCGTGCTGCATCCCCGGCGCATCATGCGCGGCGTGGTGGCCGGCGTGCGGGATTACGGCAATCGCATGGGCATCCCGACGGTCAACGGCGCGGTGTACTTCGATGAGAAGTACCTGGGCAATCCGCTGGTCTTCTGCGGCACGGTGGGGCTGCTGCCGCGCGACAAGTGCTTCAAGAAGCCCGCTGCGGGCGACGCGATCCTGGTGGTGGGCGGGCGCACCGGGCGCGACGGCATCCACGGGGCGACCTTCAGCAGCGGCGAGCTGACCCACACGCACGAGACGGAGTTCAGCCACGCCGTGCAGATCGGCAACGCCATCACCGAAAAGAAGATGCTCGACACCATCATCCAGGCCCGCGACCAGGGCCTGTTCAGCGCGATCACCGACTGCGGGGCCGGCGGGCTGTCCAGCGCGGTCGGCGAGATGGGCGAGAAGCTCGGCGCGGAGGTGCACCTGGACCGCGTGCCGCTGAAGTACGCCGGCCTGAGCTACGCGGAGATCTGGATCTCCGAGGCGCAGGAACGCATGGTATTCGCCATTCCCCCGGACAGGCTCGACGCGTTCCTCGAGCTCTTTGCCGACGAGGAAGTCGATGCCACGGTCATCGGCACCTTTACCGACGATCGCATCCT
>JALHTV010000234.1 GCA_022866005.1 Phycisphaerae bacterium | reverse complement strand
TGTGGATTCGCCAGGGTGGGGAGTGGGCCATCATCCACCGCTGCCAGCGCTGCGGGGCCCTGCGGTCCAACCGCATCGCCGGCGATGACAACGAACTGGCCCTGATGAGCCTGGCCGTGCGGCCTCTGGCCGCTCCACCGTTTCCACTGGACCGGCTGGGCAAACCCTCGGCTGCCCCTGGCCGACCGCCGCCGCAGTGAGCCGGCGCAGCAGAACGAACAAGACAATGACATCGAAGTGAAGTTTGGCAGGTAGCCCGGGCGTGCAGCGACACTGCACGCCCGAGGGCTTCTAGAGGTCCTTACTGCGTTTGTAGATTCGCGTCTCGAGGGCGGGCAGGTACGACGTGAAGCTGGTGTTGGGGTCGGGGTCGGACTCGATCGCGCGGGTGGTGATGAAGAGCTTGGCGTCGAGGTTGTCGACGTAGTGCACGAAGAACGCCTCGGGCGTGGCGGGCAGCTTGGGCGAGCCATACTCGTGCTCGCCGTGGTGGGCCAGGATGATGTGCTGGAGCAGGTCGACGGTCTTGGCGGGGAAGGGCTCGCCGATCTCCTCCGCGACGGCGGCGGCCTTTTGGGCAACCCAGGTCGCGGCGAGGGTCACGTGGCCGACGAGCTGCCCGCGGTCGGTGTAGGTCATGGCGGTCCCGGCCGCCAGCTCCGCCGTCTTGCCAATGTCGTGCAAGAACACGCCGGCCAGGACTAGGTCGGCGTTGACCTGCGGATACAGCGGCAGGAGCGCCTTGGCCGCCCGGGCCACGGCGAGCGTGTGCTCGAGCAGCCCCCCGATGAAGGCGTGGTGCAACTGAAGCGCCGCCGGGCTGCGCTTGAACGCCTCCACCAGCGCGTGGTCCTCCAGGAACTTCTTGATCAGCAGGTGGACGTACTTGTCCTTGATGCCGCGGAGGATCTCGGTCAGCTCGCCCCACATGGCCTCGACGTCCTGCTTGGTCACGGGCAGGAAGTCGGCCAGGTCTACCTTCTCCGCGGGCCAGGGGCGGCAGGCGTCGATGATGAGCTGGAGCGTGCCGCGGTATTCCTCCGTGCGGCCCTTGACGTGGAGGAAGCCGGCCACCGGCACGGCGTTGTAGATGCTCTCGGAGATCTGCCACATGCGGGCGGCGAGGGTCCCGCCCTTGTCGCACAGGGTGCACTGGAGATACAGCCCCCCGGCCTTGGTGGTCCGCAGGTCCTTGTCGCGCACCAGGAAGACCTGATCGATCGTCTCCCCGGCCATGAGCTGGTTGACGTACCGCCGATGGGCGTCCATGGCGATCATTGTACCGGCGGCCTGCGGCGTTGAAATAGCTCGGGATTCCGAATATAAGCAGGCCGCGAAATGAGGTTAGAGGTGAGAGGTCAGAGGTGAGAGACCCCAGCGGGGGTGGGCATTGAAAGGTGCGCCATGGCCAAGGTGTCGAAGATCGGCGACTTGCAGGTCTATAGGCGCCTGGTCGAACTGCACCTTCAGGTCCACGAGGACTCGCTTGGGTTCCCTCAGTTTGAGATGTATGAGCTGGGCTCGCAGGTGAGGCGGTCGTCCAACTCCGCTCCCGCCAACCTCGCTGAAGGCTTCAACAACAGGCACAAGAACATCTATCTGGAATGCATCAGCCGGTCGTTGGGCGAAATCCGCGAAACGCAACACCACCTGATGATCGCCTGGAGAAAGCGATACATGCCCAAGGAACGGTACGAACAACTGGTGGGAGAATACAACGAATGCAGCCGGATGCTGCGAGCCATAGCCCGCAGCATTCAGAGCGGCACCCCATCAGGGCGACAGCCTAACCTCTAACCTTTTACCTCTAACCTGTGTTAAGGTTTGGCCCATGAGATACACGCAACTGCTCATCCCCACGGTCAAAGAGACCCCCGCCGAGGCGGAGGTCCCCTCCCATCAGCTCATGATCCGCGCGGGGCTCATCCGCAAGCTGGCCAGCGGCACCTACACCTACCTGCCGCTGGGCTGGCGGAGCCTGCTGAAGATCATCGAGATCGTCCGAGCGGAGATGAACACCACCGGGGCACAGGAAATCCTCATGCCCATCCTCCAGCCGGTGGAGCTGTGGCAGCAGACCGGCAGGGACGTGGTGTACGACGAGATCCTCTGCCGCTTCATAGACCACCACGGGCGCGAGAACGTGCTGGCGCCGACCGCGGAGGAATCGGTCACCGCGCTGGTCGCAGGGGAGATCGGCAGTTACCGCCAGCTCCCCATCAACCTCTATCAGATTCACACCAAGTTCCGCGACGAGTTCCGCCCGCAGTACGGCGTCATCCGCAGCCGCGAGTTCCTGATGAAGGACGCCTACAGCTTCGACGCGACGGTCGAGGGGCTAAATGAATCCTACCGCAAGATGTACGACGCCTACTGTCGCATCTTTGACGGCTGCGGGCTGACCTACCAGGTCGTCGAGGCCTCCTCGGGCGGGATGGGGGGCAGCGACACCGAGGAGTTCATGGTGCCCTCGACGGTCGGGGACGTGATCGTCGCGGCCGAAGACGGCTCCTATGCGGCCAACATCGAAAGGGCAACGGTCGATCCGCTGCCGCTGACAGCCCAGGCCAAATCCGCCCGCACCAGCGCCCCCGCCATGCAGGAGGTGCACACGCCCGGCATCGGCAGCATCGAGGCCGTATGCAAGTTCCTGGGCACACAGCCGCCCGAGATGATCAAGACACTGATCTACGAGACCTCCACCCGGCCTGCGGAGGAGGAGATCAGCAAGAAGATGTCCTACCACGATGGAGAGGTGCTCCATACGAGTGCGGCATATGCTGTAAACGCCTATGCGGTTCTGGTCCGCGGGGACCATGATGTCAACCAAGGGAAGCTGGACCAGCTGGCTGGGGGACCCGTGGCGTTGGCAAGTGAGGGGACTATCCGCGAGCTCTCAGGCGCGGCGGTGGGGTTTGCCGGGGCGATGGGCCTGGCGGGCAAGGTGAGCAAGTTCATCGTGGACCACGCCGTGGCCGCGATGGGCATGGGCGTGACCGGGGCCAACAAGACCTACTATCACGTCAAGAATATCGTCCCCGGCCGCGACTTCCCTCTGAAGGGGCCCAACGTCATCGTCGCCGACATCCGCAACGCGGTCGAGGGCGACACGTGGCAGGGTAAGAAGCTGATCTTCTCCCATGGCATCGAGGTGGGCCACGTGTTCAAGCTGGGGACCAAGTACAGCGAGAAGCTGGGGGCGACCTTCCTGGACGAGAAGGGTAAATCCCACCCGTGCGTCATGGGCTGCTACGGCATCGGCATCAATCGCATCCTGGCTGCGGCCATCGAGACCGGGCACGACGACGACGGCTGCATCTTGCCGATCAGCATTGCCCCGTTCGAGGTGCTGGTCGTGCCGCTGAACGCCGACAAGCCGCCTGTGGTCGCCGAGGCCCAGCGCATCCACGACGAGCTTTCAGCCGGGGGCGTGGAGGTGCTGCTGGACGACCGCGACGCCCGGCCGGGCGTGAAGCTCAAGGACGCCGACCTGATCGGCATCCCGCTGCGCGTGGTGGTCGGCGAGCGCGGGCTCAAAGAACGCAAGGTCGAGATCAAGCGCCGCACGGACGCCACCCCTACGCTCGTCCCCGCCCCCAAGGCCGTCGCAGAGGTCCGGCGGATCATCGACGAGATGAAGGCCCAATTACTGCCCACGCGCGCCAGGTCGACAAGTTGACGAGTCAACGAGTTAACCAGTTAACCGGTTGACTGGTTAGCGGGTTGACTGATCCAGCGAGTGACTGTCGTTCCAGTGTCTGATGGCTCTGCCACGCAACAAGGTCCTGGATTATCTCGTGTACATCGCGATGCGGCTGTTCGCGATGTTCGTGCACATGTTCCCCCCCGCGGCCAGCTATCGCACGGCCGGGTGGATGGGGTCGCTGGTCTACCATGTCGACCGCCGCCACCGGCGCCGGAGCATCGAGCACGTGCGGCGGAGCTTCCCCGACTGGAGCGAACAAGAGGTCCGCCGCGTCGCCCAAGAGTCGCTCAAGCACCTGGTGTACCTCGGGCTGGAGGTGCTGCTGACGCCGCGGCTGATCACGCCCCTGCGCTGGCACCGGTACGTGCGGTTGGCCAACCTGTCCGAGGCCCTGCGAATCCTGCTGGAGCGGCGGACGGGGGTGATCCTGGTGACCGGGCACTACGGCAACTTCGAGCTGGTGGGCTACACGATGGCCACGCTGGGGTTCCCTTCCGTCTCGGTCGCCCGGCCGCTGGACAACAGCTATATCAACGAGTTCGTCCTAGGCGTCCGCCAGCGCACCGGCCAGACCATCCTGCACAAGAGGGGGGCCACGGCCTCGATCGAGGACGTCCTGGCCGCCCGCGGTACGTTGGCCTTCCTGGCCGATCAGGACGCGGGGCGCAAGGGGCTGTTTGTGGACTTCTTCGGCCGGCCCGCGAGCACCTACAAGTCCATCGGCCTGATGGCCATGCAATTCGGCGCCCCGATCGTGGTGGGCTACGGGCGGCGGCTGGACGAGGCCTTCCACTTCGAGCTGGGCGTGCAGCGGATCATCCACCCCCGCGACTGGCGAGGCAAGACCGACCCGCTTGCCTGGATCACGCGGGAATTCACCGGGGAGCTGGAGAGAATCGTCCGCAAGGCCCCGGAGCAGTACCTGTGGGTCCACCGACGCTGGAAGCACCGGCCCAACGGGGAGCAACCTGACGAGGATGGGATTGCCTAGGGCCTGTGTGTGGATTGAGGGCTTTCGCGTGTCGAGCTAAGCCTTCAATCGACCCCTCCGAATTGGGCCCTCTGGTGTTGTTCTCAGCCGCCGTGATTTGCCTCCACCCTGCAACACAGCGGGCGGCCTGTCGCCGAACCAGGCCGCCCGACCGTGTGATTACGTCGTCTGCAATGACTCAGGACTTACTTCTGCTTCCTTCGGATGAGCCCCGCTCCCCCCACAGCCAGCAACAGCAGCGTGCCCGGTTCGGGAACGTTATGGAAGACGGAGACGTCACTGTTGCGACCCGGGTCGTAAAGGACATACCCGTTGGGGTCGGTGATCGGGGCCCAGGTGTCTGTGGGATAGGCGGTGCCCTCGTCAACGCACAGGTCTTCAATCCAGTCGCTGATCTTCAGCGAGGTGGTCCGATTCAAGAAGATGTCGCCCTCGCCCTCCTGGCTTTGGTAGGAGTGCATGATGGCGTCATATCGGGGGTCCGACTCGCTCAGGCCGGTGCTGCGGACCCCGAAGTCCAGGTCTTTCGTGACCGATTGCCCGGGTTCAATGTCGCCGAAGTCCCAAGCCGGAACGAAATAGTCCCCGGCTGGGACGTAAGGCTCGCCCGCCTCCGGATTCCAGCAATACCACGCCCCCATGTCCTCGCTGATCGCATAGATCTTGGTTAACACATTCGTATAGGGGCTGGTCCAGCTGCTGGGGACCATCGGCAGCGAGGTGTTGGGGTCCAGGCGAACGGCAAAGCCGGCGGTCAGGACCGTGTCATACAGAGTCCCCCGATAGTAGTTCCCATCGTAGGTCAGGTACTCCGGATAATGGTCATTGCCGCCATTTCGCCACTCCCCGCTGGGGTCGGCGTCCGGGTTATTGATCGTCGCCGCGATCGTAAAGGCGGTGATCTTCCCCGCGTTCCACGTGACGTCGGTCACCTTGCCGTAAATGACCTTCGTGCTCCCAGGGACGCCCCCCGCTTCGGGGCTGCCCCCGTCAAGGTACTTGTTGTCATAGAACTCGTGCGATCGGACCCCGTCCTGGCACCACTGGCCCTGTTCGGCCCACGGGTCCTGAGTAGGCCCCGTGGGGGCATCCGTGGGGGGTGGGCCCACAGGGGGCTTGGTAACCAGGTGGCTCGGCGCGGCCATTGCCGTGGCCGCCCACAGCACAAACAATACAGTAATACCTGCTGTAGCTTTCATGACGTTTCCCTTCCTTTTGGTGTACTTAGATGGCCAACACAGGTTGCTCTGGAAGCCTCCAGGGCGATCCGAATGCGCCCCGTCCTCCGTCGCGAACCGCTGCATCCCTCATCGCGCAGCCTGAGCTCCCATTCGACGAACCCAGGCCCTATTCTCTCATCGACTCCCTCCTTTCTCAGAAGCCCCGAAGCCACGCCTCACGGCGCAGACAGACACCCTCGAATGTACTCGGAGCCAGCTCTGTAAGACGGGTGCGCCGATCAGGCCTTAGGCAGGATCGGGCGAGCGAGTCGCTCCTACCCTCAATGTTCCCCATCCTCCCACAGGGAACCTGCAACTATCTTATGCCTCCATAGTTAGAATCAACATGCGCGAAAGAGACCCGCTTGTCAAGCGCAAAGCCCGCGAGCGTCAACCGAGCCGTCAGCCGGCAGGGTGCGCCACTCTGCCGCGGGCGGATTAGGCTGACACGCGAACAGCCAAGTTGTCGGCAGTCCAACGGTCCACCGCTGCTACCACGTCTTGGTCAGCGCGATGCCCAGGGCGCCCTTTTCGGGGTTGACGTAGGGGATCACGTCCATGCCCAGGATCCTGGGCTGGTGGTGGGTGGACACCGCGTGGCCGACGGCGATGCCGATCAGCGCGCCGGAGATGACGTCGGAGAAGTCGTGGTTGCGGGCGTCGATCCGCTCGTAGCCGACGAAGGTGGCAAAGCCGAACAGCGGCACGCCCACCCACGGCCCGTAGGCCTCGTGCATCACCGTCGCAAAGCAGAAGGAGCTGGAGGCGTGCCCGCTGGGCCAGCCCATCTCATCCCCGTTGGGGCTCTCGGTGCGCGCGGCGACTTTGAGGGCCTCGGTGAACAGCCCGTTGATAATGAGGGCGTTCAGCAGCGTCTTGGAGACCTCGTAGGTCTTCGTGTCTCCCTTGGCCAGGCTGCACAGGTAGGCTGCACCGGCCAGGGCGAAGTGCGTGCCGGGGTTGCCGCCCGCGTCACCGACGCTGTCCCAGAAGGTGTTGAGCTGCGAGCCGTGGCGGGTGTAATGGTCGGCCACCTGGTCGTCCCCGTTGTTGCCGTGCAGGGCGATGCCGGCCGCCCCCGCCAAGCCGAACAGGATCCAGCTCGTCGGGCTGGTGAAGGTAACCTTGGTGTCGTCCCACAGGGTGGCCGGCAGCTCCTTGGCGTCGCGCCCGAAGCTGTGCCAGAAGTCCCCCGGATACGCCGGCCCTCTCCGCTCCTGCCACGGGACGTACGCCGCCCCCGCCGGCGCCGCGGGTGCCTCCGCCGCCCGCTCGGTCTGGGCAAGCTGCGCCCCCACCGACAGCCAGTCCCCGCCGGCATCAGCCCGACAGATACCCGACGTAACCACCGTTACCATCGCGGCGACCGCCAGATGCATCCGCGACATGTTGCTCTCCTAGCTTCCCACACCGGCCCAGGGCCTGTGTCCCTGGCCTGCTCAGCCGACCGGTTGTCATCGGCATGGCCCGGAACCCTACATGAGGGCCTCACCGATCGGCCTGGCGTTATACCGCTCCGGGGCGACGATGCCCCCGGACACGACCATCTTGAAGGCCATGTCCACGGCGATATCCGTCAGCAGCAGCTCCTCCGGCTCGGCAAGCTCATAGAACCCCGTTGTCGGATTGGGCGTGGTGGGGATGAAGACCTTGTAGAACCTCTTGCCGTTCTGATCGACGATCGTGCCCGTCACGAAGCCGATCGCCCACATGCGGGGGTGGGGGAAGTGCACCAGCACGACGGCCTTGAACGCGGCCCGATTGGGCAGCGACACCGCCTCCACCACCTGCTTGGCCGTCGAGTAAACGGCCTTGACCAGCGGGATGCGCAACAAGATCCTCTCGCCGAGGGCCAGGACCTTCTTGCCCACGACCCGCCGCGCCAGTGCTCCAGTGCAGTACACCAGCACCAAGAGCACCACCACGGCGGTCACCGGGGCGATGATACCGACGTGATCCATCACGTATTGGGTGATGGCTTGCCCGACCCGGGGTTCCAGGTTCTCCCGGGTGAACGCCTTCGTGACCACCGGCGACAGGAAGCCCGACACCAAAAGGAACAGCCACCGCAGGATCGCCACGGTGACGAACAGGGGCACCAGGACCACCGTCCCGGACACCAGCCGGCTGCGCACGTCGTTCTTGACGTGGGCCCAAAAAAGAGGTTCCTTCTGCTTCACCATGTGTCGTCCTTAACCAAGCAGGCTTCCCGGGGTGGATCGCTCAGCGCCTCGTGTCCCGTACACGGGGATTCTCCCCGCCACAAGGCCCCTTGTCCACCCCTTGCGCCGGGCGCGGCTCAACCGCCCAGGCTCCTGGTGACCTCCTTGGAGATGCGCACCGCGCACCATTCCCGCCCGCACATGGAGCAGTAGTCCTCCTGCCCGGCCAGGTCGCGGGAGCGGATCGCCCGAGCGGTGTCCCCGTCGAAGGCCAGCTCGAATTGCCGCTTCCAGTCGAAGGCCGCCCGGGCCTCGGACATGCGGTCGTCCCAGTCGCGCGCGCCAGGCAGCCCCCGGGCCACGTCGGCCGCGTGGGCGGCAATCTTGGTGACGATGCACCCGGCCTGGACCTCCTCCGCGGTCGGCAAGGCCAGGTGCTCGCTGGGCGTGACGTAGCACAGGAAGCTGGCCCCGTGGAACGCCGCCGCGGTTGCCCCGATCGCCGCGGTGATGTGGTCGTAGCCGGGGAACACGTCGGCGACCACCGGGCCCAGCACATAGAACGGCGCCCCGTCGCACAGGGCCTGCTCGCGCTTCATGTTCATCTCGATCTGGTCATACGGCACGTGGCCGGGGCCTTCGACCATCACCTGCACGCCCGAGCCCCGAGCCCGCTGTACCAGCTTCCCCAGCGTCTCCAGCTCGGCGAACTGCGCCGCGTCGCTCGCGTCAGCGAGGCACCCCGGGCGGAGGCCGTCGCCCAGGGAGTAGGTCACGTCGTGCTCGCGCAGGATGGCGCTGATCTCGTCGAACATCTCGTACAGCGGGTTCTCGCAGTCATGGTGGACCATCCACTTGGCCAGCAAGCTGCCCCCCCGCGAGACGATGCCCATCTTGCGCCCGGTCACCAGCCCCAGGTGCTTGCGGCGGATACCCGCGTGGAGGGTCATGAAGTCCACGCCCTGGGCGGCCTGGGCGGCGATGGCCGCGAGCATGTCCTGAGGCGTGACGTCCGCGATGTCGCGCCCGACGACGACGGAGTAGATCGGCACCGTGCCGATGGGCACCGTCGCCGCGGCCAGCAGCGCCCGGCGCGTCTCGTCCAGGTCACCGCCGGTGGACAGGTCCATCACCGTGTCGGCCCCGTACCGCACGGCCAGCGCGAGCTTGACCAGCTCCTGCTCCTTGCAGCTACTGACCGGCGAGGCGCCGATGTTGGCGTTGACCTTGGTGGTGATCGCCCTCCCGATGCCGCAGGGGTCCAGCGTGACCGATGAGCCCCCCGCCCCCGCTAGGTGCAGGCGAGTGGCGGGGAGGACCAGTCGCCCGGCGGCGACCTCGCCGCGGATGAACTCAGGCGCCACGTGCTCGCGCTGGGCGACGCGGCGCATCTGGGCCGTGATGGTCCCGGCCTTGGCGTCTTCGTACTGCGTCATGGCGTCCACCTCCCGACCGGGGCGCGGGCACGCCACCGGGCCGGCCAACAAAAAAGGCCGCGGGGGAGCGGCCAGCCACGAGGCGTTCGCTGATTCCAGCCGTCCGCTTCCCTACGCAACTCGCCCACCCGCCCAGACGGCGCGGGGGCTGCATTGATCAGGTTCCAAGGGTCGTTCTCAGCCCCCCGTACGGGGAGCGCCCCTAGCGAACTCGCCGACATTCTACCGGGCGGCCGAGGCGCAAACAAGTCCGGGCCCCGGGGCGTGCGGCCGAAAACCGTTGACACTACGCACCGGGAATCCTACACTGCCTCCTCGTTTTGCCCCCCGCGGGGCGAGGATGAATGGTCCCCCGCCGCACGGCCCCACCGCAGCGATCCTGGGAGTGTTCGCCGGGGCGGCCCTGCCGCAGGAAAGGACCTCACAGGGTCCGACGGAGAGCGATTCAATGGCCAAGAAGACCAAGTACGTGTATTTCTTCGGCGGTGGCAAGGCCGAGGGCAAGGCCGCCATGAAGGCCCTGCTGGGCGGCAAGGGGGCGAACCTGGCGGAGATGAGCGCGCTGGGCCTGCCGGTGCCACCGGGGTTCACCATCACCACGGAGGTGTGCGACCTGTACTACAAGCTCGGGCGCAAGTACCCCGCCGCGATGGACCGGCAGGTCGGCGAGAACATCGCCAGGCTCGAGAAGCTCACGGGCAAGACCTTCGGCCACGGGTCCAACCCGTTGCTCGTCTCGGTCCGCAGCGGGGCGGCGGCCTCCATGCCGGGCATGATGGACACCGTGCTGAACCTGGGGCTGAACAACGAGACGCTCGGTGCCCTGATCCGACTCACCGGCAACGAGCGCTTCGCCTGGGACGCCTACCGCCGCTTCATGCAGATGTTCGGAGACGTGGTGCTGGGCATCGAGCACGACGACTTCGAGCACGCCCTCCAGGCCGTCAAGGACCGCCGCGGCGCCCGGCTGGACACCGACCTGGACGTGACGGGCCTGAAGGAAGTGGTCGCCGAGTACGAGACGGCCTACAAGCGCGCCGGCAAGAGCTTCCCCCAGGATGCTCGCGCGCAGCTGGACGCCTCGATCAACGCGGTCTTGGGAAGCTGGAACAACCCCCGCGCGATCAAGTACCGCCAGCTCTACGACATTCGCGGCCTGCTGGGCACGGCGGTCAACGTCCAGACGATGGTCTTCGGCAACCTGGGTGAGGACAGTGGCACGGGGGTGGCCTTCACCCGCAACCCCTCCACCGGGGAGAACCGCTTCTACGGGGAGTTCCTGATGAACGCCCAGGGGGAGGACGTCGTGGCCGGCATCCGCACCCCGCTGCCTATCGACGAGCTGGCCCAGCGCGACAAGAAGTCCCACGCGCAACTGCTCGACATCCGCCGCACCCTCGAGACGCACTACCGCGACATGCAGGACATCGAGTTCACCATCGAGCGCGGCACGCTGTACATGCTCCAGACCCGCAACGGCAAGCGCACGGCCGCGGCGGCGGTAAAGATCGCCGTGGACATGGCCAAGGATCGCCTGATCAGCGAGGCCGAGGCGGTCATGCGCGTCGAGGCCAAGGCCCTCGACCAGCTCCTGCACCCGACGTTCGACCCCAAGGCCGAGGCCGCCGCCCGCAAGGTCTGCACAGGCCTGCCCGCCAGCCCCGGGGCGGCGACGGGCCAGATTGTCTTCAACGCCGAGGACGCCGAACACTGGGCCGGAATGGCCCGAAGCGTCATCCTGGTCCGCATCGAGACCAGCCCCGAGGACATCGGCGGCATGAGCGCCGCCAAGGGCATCCTCACCAGCCGAGGCGGCATGACCAGCCACGCGGCCGTCGTCGCCCGCGGCATGGGCAAGTGCTGCGTGGCCGGGGCGGGCGACGCGGTCATCGACGATAAGGCCAAGACCCTCGCCGCCGGCGGGGTCACGCTGAAGGAAGGCGACTGGATCAGCCTGAACGGGTCGATCGGCGCCGTCTACGCCGGCCAGGTCCCCACCATCGAGCCGTCGCTGACCGGACCGTTCAGGGTCATCATGAAGCTGGCCGACAAGTACCGCACGCTGGGCGTCCGCACCAACGCCGACACGCCCCACGACACGGAGGTGGCCGTCCGCTTCGGCGCCGAGGGCATCGGCCTGTGCCGCACCGAGCACATGTTCTTCGAGGGGGACCGGATCATCCCCATGCGGGAGATGATCCTGGCCCAGGACGCCGAAGGGCGCAAGGCGGCGCTGGCCAGGTTGCTGCCGCTCCAGCGGCAGGACTTCATCGACATGTTCAAGGCCCTGGCCGGTCGGCCGGCCACCATCCGGTTCCTGGACCCGCCGCTTCACGAGTTCGTCCCGCACGACGAGGCCGGTCAGCGGGAGATGGCCGTGGCCATGAACCTGCCCCTGGAGAAGATCAAGGCCAAGGTGGACAGCCTGCACGAGTTCAACCCGATGCTCGGGCTTCGCGGCTGCCGGCTGGGCATCATCTACCCGGAGATCACCGCGATGCAGGCGCGGGCGGTCTTCGAGGCG
Source organism: Phycisphaerae bacterium (assembly GCA_022866005.1). Taxonomy (GTDB): domain Bacteria; phylum Planctomycetota; class Phycisphaerae; order SM23-33; family SM23-33; genus JALHTV01. Next base: position 582 of record JALHTV010000234.1, on the reverse strand, counting down.
GCCCTTGCGGTGCCGGGCTGCAAACCGGAGATCATGATTCCCCTGGTGGGGCACGTGAAGGAGCTGACCCACCAGAAGCAGATCGTCCTGGACACGCTCGAGCGGATCAAGGCGGAGAAGGGCATCAAGAAGCTGCCGTTTGACTTCAAGATCGGCACGATGATCGAGGTGCCGCGCGGGGCGCTGACGGCCGACGAGGTGGCCAAGGACGCGGAGTTCTTCAGCTTCGGCACCAACGACCTGACGCAGATGGGCTGCGGCTTCAGCCGCGACGACGCGGGGCGCTTCCTGAAGAGCTACGTGGAGATGGGCATCTACGAGTACGACCCGTTCCAGACCCTCGACCGGGTCGGCGTGGGCGAGCTGATGCGCATCGCCGTCGCCAAGGGCCGGGCCACCCGCAAGAACCTCAAGCTCGGTATCTGCGGCGAGCACGGCGGCGATCCCCTGTCGATCCACTTCTGTGAGAAGGTCGGCCTCGACTATGTGTCGTGCAGCCCGTTCCGCGTTCCCGTTGCCCGCCTCGCCGCCGCCCAGGCCGCCATTAGTCTGGGCAGCAAACCGCGCTCCCATTCGGTTTCG
>JALHTV010000233.1 GCA_022866005.1 Phycisphaerae bacterium | reverse complement strand
TGGTGAGGCCGTCATCGTCGAGATGAGCGTCCCCGCCCCCAACGACGACACCCGGACGGTGGCCTATTCCTGCCGCATCGTCCGCAGACAGGCGGTCGGCCACCTCATCGGCCTGGGCGTGGAGTTCGCCATGAAGCTCGCTTGAGCGTCGGATCAGTCGGTGGCAGCCGGAGGGTGTTCCACTGCGCCGCAGTCCGTCCTGTGCCGGGCGATCTGGTTCTGGCTCCCCTCCAACAGGGTTGAGCGCCAGTAACGAACAACATTGACCCATTCAACACGACTGAGGAATACAGATCATGACCGACCGAGAACGTCTCCTCCTGGAGCTAGACCTTCAGAACGAACTAGCCCGCCGATCCAGAGACCCCGACGGCATAGGCGTGGCCGACTGGATGTGGTTAGTCGCTCTAATACTAATTGCAGTTCTGCTGGCAAGGTAGATAACATACTGTCGTCCCTGGCTTCGCGCCCGGGGCTCTCCCTCGTGCAAACCGACCCTTGGCGCTCTACCAGACCCGGCCGATCTTGTTCTCCGTCCCCTCCAGCAGCCGCCGGATATTGCTGCGATGGCGCAGGACGATCAGGGCAGCCACCGCCCCCGCGAAGATCAGCAGCGGCCACAGTCCCCCGACGTTCCTGTAATTGAAGGCCCCGAACAGCGGCACAAACGCGACCGCGGCGACGATGCTCCCCAGCGACACGTACCGGCTGATCAGCGTCACCGCCACCCACAGGCCCATCGCCACCACCCCGGCGCCTGTGAAGTATGGATACATCCCCAGCACCACCCCCAAGGCCGTGGCTACGCCCTTGCCGCCCCGAAAACCCAGGTAGAAGCTGCACACGTGCCCCAACACCGCGCCCAGCCCCACGGCCAGCCAGGCGGCCTGATCGGCGGGTGAGGGAATCTGCCCCCCCGTGGCCTGAAGCATCGCGCCCGCCAGCGCCACGGGCAGCAATCCCTTCAGCACGTCCAGGGCAAAGCACAGGTAGCCCCACTTGGGCCCCAGCACGCGGGCGACGTTGGTCGCGCCCACGTTGCCGCTGCCAACCCGCCGCAGGTCCACCCCGTGCACCCGCGCGAGGATCACGCCGAAGGGCGTCGCGCCGATGACGTAGGCCGCCAGGGGAAACACACCAAAGCGCATGAGGGGTCCCACCGTCATGACTGGCCCAGGAGCTGCCCGTAGGCAGCCAGCAGTTGGTCCACGTGACGCGACATGCTCAGCTCACCAGCCAGCCCCCGGCAGGCGGCGACGAAGGGCGCGCGCCGCACCGGATCCGCCAGCTCGTCCATCGCCCCAACAATGGCTGCCTTGGCGCGCGGGGAGGGCACCACGTGGCCGGCCCCGCGCCGCAGCACCGCCGCCGCTCCATTGAAGGCGGTGGTGATCGAGGGGATCCCCCAGCGCGTGGCCTCCAGCACGACGCGGCTGCATGGATCGTACCAGCTCAGCAGCAGGCAGGCGTCCGCGGCGGCGTACCAGCGGAAGATGTCCTCCGTGGGCGGCACGAAGACCACCGCCGCGCCGACGCCGCGCAAGGCCGCATGGCGGTGGTAGGCCTCCACCAGCGCCCGGCCGACGACGACCAGCTTCGCCTCCGCGCGCCGGCTGCGCCCGTGGTACCACCGCGCGAAGCTCTCAATGGCCTCGGCGACGCCCTTGAGCGGAAAGTTGGTCGCGACGGTGAGGAACACCGCGTCGCCCTCGCCCACGCACAGGTGCGAGCGGGTTTCCCCCCGCCACGCCGCGGCCTGGCCGGCGTCGATCGCAGGCACCTCGACCCCGTTGAAGACCACCCGCACGTGTTCGGTCCGGCGGTAATAGCGAGCGAACTCCTCAGCCACCATCGCGCTAACGGCCAGGCACAGGACGTTGTCATCGGCGACGACCTGCCGCTCCAGCCTGCCCAGCAACAGCCGACTGCGGTTCAGCGGCCGGGCCAGATGAACCAGCGGACGCAGCAGGACGGACCGCCTTCGCAGCGACGCGGCGAGCTGCGCGGGGATCGTGCCGCCCCGCGGCTGGTAGACGTTGGCGCCCGGCAGCGGCAGCGTGGCGTGAACGATGTCATACGGCGTGGCCAGGATATGCTCCTGCGCGGCGGTGACGAATCGCCGCCGCCGCCCCACCCTGCTCAGCCCGCCACTGGTCAGCGGGCGGACCGTCACGTTGCCCCCGCTCCAGGCGCCGCGGCGGCACAGGACCGTCACGGCGTGTCCGCGACGGGCCAGTTCACAGGCCATCTGCGCGGTGGAGGTCTCGCGCCCGCCGCGGCGGGGGTCCATCCTCTCGATGACCAGGGCGATCTTCATGGGCGGCCCTCAGACGAGGCGCCGACCTGCGCGCGGGCGATGCGGCGCGCGATCGCGCAGGCCTTGCGATCGACGGCGCGATTATAGCGGTCCCCCTGCCGCCAACGGGTCCGCTCCAGATACCGCCGCAGAAACGCATCCCAGTGCTCCTGGACCCATGGCGGCGGCATGGAGTACTTCAGTTGCGCCAGGTCCTTCACGCGCCAGCGGAAGACCCGCCACCGCGGCGCAAACATTCGCGCCAGGTCGATCAGGCATAGCTGGATCTCGTTGGAGCGTTCCTCCAGGAAGACGTGGCTGGCGTAGAGGTCGCGGTGCACGTAGCCGGCCGTGTGCAGCGCGGCCACCAACTCGGCGAGCGTGACCGCGAGCACCGCCCCCGCCGCCGGACCGCCACGGGAAAGGTAACCTTCCGCGCACCGTTCCAGGGCCTCACCGGGCACGGCCGTGACGACCAGGTAGCCTCGCCGGCCGGCCAGCGACGGGGCGTCCTGGCCGAAGCGCAGCACTTGCATCGTGGGCACCCCGGCGGCCCGGGCGCGCTGGATGTTGTCGTGCTCCACCACCGCCGGCCCCGTCCCCCAGCCGTAGGTCCACGCCCGCCGCAGCCGGGCCAAGAGCTTCTCCGGCCCGTAGCGCTTCAGGTACAGCACGTGCGGGGCGCCCCGCGGATTGGTGAGCGTGATCTCCGTGCGGCGGCGGCGGCTGCCCAGGGAGGGCTTGGTCAGGTCAGACCCGCCGCCGTAGGCGAACGCGCCCTCGACCGTGTCCAGCCCCGCGGCCGACAGGGCCGCGTCCAGCCAGGTCACCTGCGTCATGGTCGATGCCCCCTTCGGGCCGCCTGGAGGTCCAGCAGCTCTTCTGCGGCGGGCAGGACCCTCTCGACCGTGATGGCCTCCATGCACTGATGGTATGCCGGGCCGGGCGGTTGGTAGCAGAGGCGCTTCTGGCACGGCGAGCAGGGCACGTCCACGCGGATGACCCGCTCCAGCTCGTAGTCGATGGCCGACCATCGCGGGTCGGTGCTGCCGAACAGCGTGACCACGGCCGCACCGACCGCGGCGGCGATGTGCCGGGCACCGGTGTCGTTGGTGACCACCAGGTCGCAGCGGGCAGCCAGGGCCTTGACCAAGCCGATGGAGTTGTCGCGGCGGGCCAGGTTGAGCTGCGGCGGGTGGCGCATCGCGGCGGCGACGGCCTCCGCCACGGTCCGCTCGGCGGGGGCGGCGTTGAGGATGATTCCCGCGCCGCGCCGCTCGATGAGCGCGTCGGCCAGGGCGGCGTAGCGATCCGGCTTCCACACCTTGCTGACCCCAAACGACGCGCCGGGGTTCAGCATCACCAGCGGGCGGCGATCGGTGAGAGCCGCCTCCTCCAGCAGCGCCGCCGCGGCCGCCGCATCGCGGGGCGGCACAGCCAGGGTCATCCGCCGCGAGTCGCACCGCGCGCCCAGGTGCTCGGCGAGCGCGAGGTAGTAATCCACGGCGGAGATCGGCAGGAACTTGCCGCAATCATCGCGCGGGGGGCGCAGGGGGACGTTCAGCATCCACCCCCGGCCGTCGCGGGCGTACCCGGCCAGGCAATCCACCCCGCCCAGCCGGGCCACCAGGGCCGAGCCAAAACTGTTGGGCAGCAGCACGCCCAGCTCGTAGTGGCCGCGGCGAATCTGACCGGTCAGGTGCCAAAACCCGCCCAGGCTCACCGGGCGGCGGCCGTCGTCGGCAAGCTGCTCGTCAGCCAGGTCCAGCCCCCTCAGCGTCTCCAGGGGCCCGGGTCGGCCCAGGTGGGTGATGTGGGCGTCGGCGAAGTGCTGCCGCAGCGCGCGGAGGGCGGGGGTGGCCATCACTGCATCGCCGATCCAATTGGGCAAGAAGACAATGATCCGCCGGGGCTGGGGCATGGGGGCATTCTATCGGGCCGCTTGGGCGATGAGTAGGCCGCGGTCGCTGCGGTGCTACTTGGCCATCGGGCGGACGCGCAGCGGCGCGGGGGTGGCCTCGTAGGTGCCGGTGTCGGCGCCCTCGGAGGGGCGCCCGCTGTACTCGGTGATGAAGGCCTCGAGCATCTCGCGGGCCTGGTGGTCGGTGCACTGGATGGGCGGGTGCTTCATCGTATAGGCGCAGACCGCGTTGAGGGGGCCCGCCAAGCCGCGGGTGCGGGCGAGCTTGCAGCAGCGGATGGCGTCGCTGGTCTCCCCGGCCGAGTTGGGCGAGTCCTCAACGCTCA
>JALHTV010000232.1 GCA_022866005.1 Phycisphaerae bacterium | reverse complement strand
GCTAGACGACCTGGACCCGCCGGCCCACGCGGCGCTTGCGGTTGATCATCTTGCGGCCCTTGCTCGTCCGCATCCGCGCGCGGAAGCCGATCCGCCGGACCCTCTTGCGCCTCGAAACCTTGTGGGGGTAATGCATCGCTGAACTCCACTGCGAGCGTGATTTTCTATTCGGTGCCCGAAAGGCCGTCGCATGCTAGCGGCCGGGCGCGACGCTGGCAAGGGCAAACTCCCTGGCGCCCGGGGAGCGGCGCTTGCGGGGCCGATGGGGATACGCTACACTCGCCGCTTACCTTTGGCCGGGGGGGCCAGACAACACCAGAAAGGACACGCGTGATGATGTTCAGTAACAGCACCACCCGGACGCGATTGTTCACCAGCGAGTCCGTGACCAAGGGCCACCCCGACAAGATCGCCGATCAGATCTCCGACGGCATCCTGGACAGTCTCATCAAGCACGACCCCCGCGCCCGAGTGGCTTGCGAGACGCTGGTGACCACCGGGCTGGTGGTGTTGGCGGGGGAGGTCACCGTGCACAACCCCGCGGCCGAACGGGCGCTGCTGATGGTGGAAGACACCGCCCGCGAGATCATCCGCTCCATCGGCTACGACGATCCGGCCATCGGGTTCGACTACCGCTCCTGCGCCGTCATCAAGTTGCTGCACCGCCAATCGCCGGACATCTCCCAGGGCGTCACGGCCAGCCGGAAGAAGAAAAAGGAACAAGGCGCCGGTGACCAGGGGCTGATGTTCGGCTTTGCCTGCGACGAGACGCGGCAGCTCATGCCGCTGCCGATCCACCTGGCCCACCGGCTGACCATCCGGCTGAGCGAGGCGAGCGAGTCCGGCCAGGTCCGCTGGCTTCGGCCGGACGGCAAGAGCCAGGTGACCGTAGAGTATGTTGGCAGCGAGCCGCACCGGGTGCACACCGTGGTGCTGGCCACGCAGCACGACGAGTCGGTGGTCAACCCGCGGACGGGCAACATGTCCGACCGGGCGCGCCGGACGTTGATCGCCAAGATCATCAAGCCGGTGATCCTGGAGGAGTGCCCCAAGCTGTGGAACGACCGCATCAAGTTCCACATCAATCCCACCGGGCGGTTCGTGGTGGGCGGCCCGCACGGTGACACGGGGCTGACCGGCCGAAAGATCATCGTGGACACCTACGGCGGGCGCGGTGCCCACGGCGGCGGGTCCTTCAGCGGCAAGGACCCCTCCAAGGTGGACCGCTCGGCCAGCTACATGGCCCGGCACATCGCCAAGAACGTGGTCGCGGCCAAGCTCGCGCAGGTGTGCGAGGTGCAGGTGTCCTACGCGATCGGCCTGGCTGAGCCGGTCAGCGTGCTGGTGAACTGCGAGGGAACGGCCGTGGTGGACGAGCGGCGGCTGGCGCGGGTGGTGCGGGAGATCTTCCCGCTGAAGCCCGCCGAGATCATCCGCTACCTCGACCTGCTGCGGCCCATCTACCGCGAGACCGCTCACGACGGGCACTTCGGGCGCGTCGGGGCGAACTTTACCTGGGAGCGCACCGACAAGGTCCGGGCCCTGCGCAAGGCCTGCCGGGTCTAGGCCAGGTCGGCCCTATCGCTTCTTGGCCCTGCCGCCAGGCCCGCGCTGCCGCGGCGGCTTGCGGCAGATCACCGTGAAGTCGTTGGGCAGGTAGTCCTCGACGATCTGCACGTTCCAGCCCAGCGGCTCCAAGGCCGCCCGCACCTCCGCGGGGTCGTAGTAGAAGCAGTGGTCGTAGCGCGTGGCGGTGCGGTGGTGCAGCAGATTGAAGACCACGGCCTCGTTGGTGAGTTCCAGCAGCCGCCCGGCCGCTCGGGGTAGAAACTCGCGGTTGTTGCCCAGGTTCAGGTTGAACGCCCCGGAGCAGAAGACCACGTCGAACCGCCGCCCGGGCAAGGATTGCGCGTCGAAGACGTCCGCGCACAGGAATCGCCCGCCGGGATGCTTCTGCCGGGCGGCGAGCGCCATCTTCTCCAGCAGGTCCACGCCGGTGTAGTCCGCCCGGACGCCCTTGGCCTGGAGGAAGGCCCACAGGTCGCCCAGGCCGCAGCCGACGTCCAGCAGGCTCTTGCCGACCAGGTCCACGTGGTGCAGGAGCACCTCGAAGCGCGCCTGCTGCGCCCGGGCGTCGGACCAGTCCAGGACGTCGTGGCTCGCCCGGCCCGGTTCGATCCGCGGCTCGTAGTGGGCACGGATGATCTTCTTCTTACTCATCGCCGTCGGGTGGACTCTCGCGGGTGATCTCGGCCTGCGCGATCACCTGATTATAGAATTCCTGCCCGCCCAGGGCGACGCACCACGGCCAGAGGGCCCCGCGGCTGTCCCAGTAGTCCGCCTGCCCGACCTGCCAGTCGCGGGCGATCTGCCGAAGCGTCGCGTCCACCAAGTCGCGATGGAGCGGCTTGAGCTGCTTCCAGACCTCCCGGAGCGCGGGGCTGGTGGGCTCTCGGGCGGATAGCTCGCGCCGCCGGGCGTCCAGGCGGTCGATCTCACCCGTCAGCACGCCGAAGCTCTCGCGCTGCCAGGCGCGGCGGCCTGGGTCGGTCTTGAACTGCTCCAGCCTCGCGGCGGCCTGGCGGGTGAGCTGTTCCCACTGCTCACCCAGCCGCCGTGCGGGGACCTCGGCGGTGTCGAAGCACGCGGCCAGGTGATCGGGCAGGCGGATCACGGTGTCCAGCGACCTGATGCGGTCCAGCAGACGAAACCGCACGCGGACCAGCGCCCGAATCGGCCCGGTGAGTAACCCCTCCCGCCGCAGCAGGGCCCCCAGGCGCTGGGCGGCGGGCATATAGAACGAGCCGCGACGCGGCAGCGCCAGCTCCGCCCCGCCCGGCCCCCAGCGCACCTGCACCGCCAGCATCACCGCCTTGCCCGCCAGCCCCACCAACCCCGCCGCCCGCAGCGCCTCCAGGGGCACGCGCCCCCCCGCCAGGGGGAAGGACGCATCAGCCACGTGCAGGGCACCGTCGTGATACTGCACGTCAGTCCGCACGAGGTGGCCTTGGTAGAGGAGTGCAGCAAAGAAGGGCAACTCACCGCGATCGACGTCCAGGGGGTTGGTTCCGATGTCCGTCTCCCGCAGGGCCTGGTTGTAGAGCTGGGTTGCTCGGGCGTAATTCGCGCAGAACATCTCCAGCAGCGTCACGGCCGGCGCCTCAGCCGACAGTGCCGCCAGCGACGAGGCCACGTCCAGCTCCACCGACCCGCCCAGCAACTGCCCCAGCCAGGCGCGGTAGAGATCCACCAGCTTGCCGCCCGCGTGGCTGTCCAGCAGCTTCTCCAGCCGGGCGGTCTCCGCGGCGAACCATTCCTCGATGCGCCGCTGGGCCGCGGGCTGGGGGAAGCGGTGGAGCATGTCCGCCCGGGCCTTGGCCATCAGCTCCCGCAAGAACTCGGCCGTCTCAGCCACGGCGAGATCGGCGATCATGCGATGGTGCCGCCGGTCGCCGACGTAACTGGGGCCGATGAGCTGCCAGGTGTCGGCGGGGCTGAACTCCTCGTAGAGGTCCTCGACGGTCCGCCCCAGTTGCCGGGCGAGCGCCGCGGTCTTGATGCCCGTGTAAGGCTCCCACCAGCGCACGTCCACCGGCAGGCGGCCTAGAAAAGCGCTGTAGAACAGCGCCGCGCCCCAGTCGGCCCCGCCGCTGTGGTGGTAGCGTTCGCGGGCCAGGCGCAATGGGGTGCCCGCGGCGGTGCCGGCGCCCAGGGCGGTGAAGGCCACGTCGATGTCCTCGACGAAGTGGCGAACGCGGCATCCGGCGGCGGCGAGGGCCTGGCACTTGGGCGCGACGTCCCAGAGGCTGTGGCAGTTCTGATCGATGCTGAAGATCATGGTGTGCGGGGGGCGCCCGTCCCCAGGGCCGCCGCGGCTAGGTCGGCGTGGAGCACACCGCGGTAGAGGTATCGCACGACCGTCTCCAGGCACAGGTCGCGGACGGCGTCGTCGCTGATCTCGAAGTACACTCGCAGCACGTCACCGCTGCGGGCGTGGATGAGCACGGGCTTCTGGCCGGAGAGGTACGCCTTGTCCCAGCCGAAGCGCCGAGCGGCCATGATCGCCGCCGCGGCCGAGCCGGTGCCGCACGCGAGCGTCTCCCCCTCCACGCCGGTCTCGAAGGTCCGCAGCGCCAGCTCGCCCTCGCGCAGCACCTGCACGAAGTTGGCGTTCGCGCCGAGGGGGGCGAACATCGGATGGTGTCGCAGCAGCGGGCCGGCGTGCGAGATGTCGATTGCGGCGGCGTCGTCCACGTAGGCCAGCACGTGCGGCACCCCCGTGACGACGTAGTCGCAGGTCCACCGCTGGCCGCCGGCGCGGAGGGGCAGGTCGGTGCGCATGTCCTCCGGCAGGGGGATGCAGACGCGGACGTATTGCCCGTCGCTGCGGCGCCCGCGGACCACGCCCGCGGCAGTCAGCACGCGGAGTTCCTGGCCTGCTCCCCAGCCGTCGTCGTCGGCCCATCGCACAAAGCAGGCCGTGCCGTTGCCGCACAGGGTAGCCTCGCTGCCGTCGGGTTCGAAGTGCCGCGCCCCCAGGTCGGCCATGCCTTCCGCCTCGGGGGCGGTGGCGAAGATCACCCCGTCGGCCCCGACGCCCAGCCCGCGGCGGCACAGCACCTTGGCGAAGTGCCCCACGCGGTCCGCCTCGGCCAGAAGCTCATCGAACCGGCCGTCCCGCCCATCCAGGCAGATGAAGTCGTTGCCGCTGCCCGACAGCTTGGCGAACTCAATCGGCTGGGTCATGGGCGGGTCACCTCAGACTTGTGGGGCCGCGGGACGGCGGCTCCACCGGCGCGGCGCCTTGGGTCACTATAGCGGGCTGGACGCAGCGTTTCCACGTCCGCCGCCCGTGAGCATCGGTCAACGCCAGGCGCCTTGCTGGGCGCAGAGCAACATCGCGGTGAGCCGGCTGGTCACCTTGGGGTTGGCAAAGACCAGCGGCAGCAGCACCCCGAAGGGCGTGGAGGGGCGCAGCAAGCGCTTCTCTAGCCGTTTTCGCCAGGAAGTCGCGTAGACCGCCAAGGCCGCGTATAGGTCGCGAGCGGCCAGGGCCTTGGCGGTGGTTTCGGCCGCCAGCAACGCGGAGGCCACCGAGGCGTACAGCGTCTGACCGGTCACCGGTTCGCAGAAGCCCCCCGCCGTGCCGGCCAGCACGCACCGCTTGGTGACGTGGGTCTCCAGGTCCAGCGCCGCCCCGGCCGGGGGGCGCCACACCGCGCCCCGCGCGCGGTGCAGCGGCAGCTTGGCCTGGACGATGCCGGTCTGTTGCAGCCGGGTAATCAGGCCCGAGAGCTCCGCGGCCCGCGTGCCGGCGGCCGGGGAGCTGGAGATGATCCGCAGGTGCAGGTGGCCCGCGGTGATGAAGAACAGGCCGATCTCGCTGCGCTCCGGTTCCTCCACGACATGCAGCGCGCCGTCGCCGCGCTGGCTCGTCGGCAGGTCCACACCGGCCACGACCAGCAGGGCGGGCCTGGGCGTGCGGCTTGCCAGGCCCAGGTCGCTGAGCACGTCGTAGGGTTGCCCGGCGACGACGATGAGCACCTTGGCCTCCACCTCGGTGCTGCCGCAGGAGCAGACGCGATCCTCGGTCTGGCGGATGATGGGGATGGTGGTCGAGGTGCGGACCCTCGCCCCGGCCTTTCGTGCGGCCGCGGCTAGGGCGGCGGTGAGGTCGGCGGAGGACAGGAAGTAGCCCGCCGTCGCCCGGCGGCGATGGGGGACCTGGCGGTCCATGGCGACGTTGTGGAAGCAGACGGTGTTGAAGGGCCTGGCCTTGGCGCTGCGGGGGAGTCCTGGCGGCAGGTGAGGCAGGCGGAAGAAGTCCGCGCAGGTCCAGTCGGACAGGGGGCAGGCGTCGGCCGCGGGCGGGGCGTCGACCACGACCACGTCCTTGCCCGCCTTGGCGAGCACGTAGGCGGCGGCGAAGCCGGCGGGCGTGCCGCCCAGGATGGCCACATCGTGTAGGGTCGCCACGTCCGTAGCCTATTCGCTCGCGGCGGCGTTGGCAAGTTCCGCCGCGACGGGCGCGGGGGGGTCAATTGTCCTGCTGGACCTCGATGGCGCCGAGCAGCCGGTCCTGCTGCTCCTGCGTGAACTGACTGGTATAGAGATCGTAGTACCGCCCGCGGCGGCGGAGCAGCTCGTGATGGTTGCCCTCTTCGATGATCCGGCCCTGGTCGATCACCAGGATGCGGTCGGCCGAACGGATCGTCGAGAGGCGGTGGGCGATGACGAAGCTGGTGCGCTCGCGCAGCACGCTCTCCACGGCGTTCTGGATGAGCCGCTCGGTTTCGGTATCCACGGAGCTGGTGGCCTCGTCCATGACCAGCACCTGCGGGTCGGCCAGCACCGCCCGCGCCAGGGCGACCAGTTGCTTCTGCCCGGTGGAGAGGCGGTTGCCCCCTTCACCGACGTCGGTGTCGTAGCCCTTCTCCAGGGTCAGGATGAAGGGCTCGGCGTTGACCAGCCGGGCGGCCCAGGCCACGTCCTGGTCGCTGGCGTTCAGCCGGCCGTAGCGGATGTTCTCGCGGACCGTGCCGCTGAACAGGTGCGGCGTCTGGAGCACGATGCCCAGGTTGCTTTGCAGCCAGTGCAGGCTGCGCTGGCGGCAGTCGGTCCCATCCAGGCGGATTGCCCCCGCGGTCGGTTCGTAGAACCGACACAGCAGGCTCACGACCGTGGTCTTGCCGCCGCCGGTGGGGCCGACCAGCGCGATGGTCTG